>CALAPX010000200.1 GCA_937888355.1 uncultured Spartobacteria bacterium | reverse complement strand
TGGCGTGCTCTGGCTCGGGGTTGCTGACAAATCTGGTTTTTGCCGAGTCTGGTCTGCCGCCTACCGCGGCAACAAAAGCCCCGCGGTGCTTTCTCTTTGAACTGGGGCCGCTGGTCATGACGGAAGACGCCTTGCGCGATGCCAATGGCCAATTCTCGCTGGCGCAACTGCCCGCACCGGAGCCGAAGTGTCAGGCGCGCCTCACCGGCAATGTCACGCCGCTCACCGAGCGCATGTGGCAGATTGCCCTCGACGATGTGGAGCGCAATCAGGTCAAGCATGAGTCGGGCGTGGTCTATTTCGGAGCCGGCAGCCGGTATGGTGACCGGGTTTACACACGCGACATTTCCATCGCCGGCGTTCTGGGCGTGAACCGGTTTTATCCCAACGAGATGCTGGCCTCGCTTAAGCTGACGCGGGAAATCCGAAAGGGATTGGGCTACAAGGTTTCGGCACCGCACAAGGTCGATGAGATCGATGCCCCGTGGGAGGTGATCGCCCAAGTGGACAAGGAGGTCATGGCGAAATACAAGACCAATTCCTACACGCGGGCCACCGACGATGTGGTCTGGCTCTGGGCGGCGGACGATCTCTTCACGCTGCATCCGGAACTGGCCGACTGGAAGTGGATGCTTGAAAACGGCGAGCTCTTTTTCCAAGTCTTCTACACGCCGTGGTTCGACCCGAGCGACGGCCTGTATCGCGGCCAGCCACTCTTCCATGACCTCACCAGCTCCGCGTATCCCGAGGGCATGGAGATTGCCGATTGCGTGCTGCTCAAGGCGCTTTCCACGAACTGCCTCTACTACCGCGGCCTGCTCGCCATGGCCAACGCCTGTGAAAAGGGCGGTCGTCCGGCCTCGGAAACAGAGCAGTGGCTGGCCCGCGCTGCCGCCCTCAAGGCGGCCATCCTCAAGGAATTCACCAAGCCCGATGGCACGCTCGCCTATTACAAGGATCGTCACGGCAAAATCAGGCCGAATCGCGAAATTCTGGGCACCGCTTTCGCGGCCATCTTTGGTATTGTGGAAGGCGAGGCGGCGAAGAAGGCCTATGAAGGCTATCCGATGACCGACAAGGGGATCCCGCTGTTTTCGCCGTTCATTCCCGGCAACTCTGGACCGCACAACATGGCGAGCTGGCCGTTCTGCGACACCTTCTTTCTGTGGGGAAAAGCCCTGGCCGATGGCGGAGACTACACGGATCAAAACGCGGCGTTGCTCGGGCGTTCGCTCGGAACCGCCTTCGCGCCCAAAAAAGCCAAGGCGAACAATGAGGCGATGTGGAATCAAGGTCTGGGGTCTTTCCACGAAAAAATTCCCCTGCCGAGCGGACTGATCGACGGCTCCGGCCATCAACTCTGGTCCGCCGCCGCCTTCCTCAATGTCTGTATCCGCGCCGGGCTTGTGGCCCAGGACAACTTTTGAGGGCCAAGGCCTTGGAGATCGGGCTGGAAAAAAACCTAGGCCCGGAGCGGCGTCGGCTATTTCGATGGCCAGGCCGAATTTGTTGATCAGTATTTATCAAATCTGCGAAAAAAACGGGCCTTTTCTCGAAGGGCGTGGAGTAGTTCGGTCGGGGATTCCCTCGCCCGCCCGGAGTGAGGCCGGCAAAATTCGCAGGGGCGCCCTCGCCCATCGTTGTTTTTCCCGTCACAATCCGCCTCCGTTGGCTGAAGTATACGAGAGTTAAGAATATATGGGCCCCAGTCTGTTATTTTCGCTCAAGACATCCCCCTTGAAACCCCTTTCCCTCCTTTTTGCCGGCTTGCTCCTGGCCCCAATGGCGGGCGCGGCTGATTCCTCGTGGCCGGACATCCAAGTTGAGGTGAAGGCAGACCGACCGGTCGCGGTGGAGCAAAGCCTGAAGGAGGAAGCGGATGGATTCCAGCGCCTGGCCATCACGCTCTCCAACCAAGGCAAGGAGCCGCTGACCATTGAGAGTATAACCGTGCGTATTCCGGGGGCTGAAAAGCTAACCGATGACCTGGAGGTGATCTATGGGAGCAGCTGCATGGGGCGCACGCCTTTGCTGCGGGAAAATGTCGGCACCCAAACCAAGAAAAGTTCCAGCCACATGTATGAGATGCTGCGCCTGAGCGACGGCAAGTACTTGTTCGCCGGTTCGCTCTCTTGGCGCATTTTCTTGCCGAATTTTACGCTCAAAGACGGGGCCTTCGAGATCTGGTCCCATGGCGAGGGCAAACAACTCAAGCCCGGCCAGACCATTGAGTACGAGCAGATCGTTCTCAAGCGCTCCGACGACTGGCTCGCGTTGCTCAATCAATTCGGTGCGGCCATCGCGTCGGAGAACGGCATCTCGAAACTTAAGCCCGCCGACTACAAAGGCTGGGCAACGTGGGATTACTACGGGCGGGTTTTCACCGACCAGGATATCTACAAAAACATGGATGCGCTGAACCAGCTCGCTCCGGAGGCGAACATGGTCCAGATCGACGGAGGATGGTGGATCGAGCGTGGAGATTACCAGACGGTGCGCTCGGACCTGCCCGGCGGCATCAAGGCGATCGTCTCGCGGATCAAATCCGAAGGAAAGACTCCTGGCCTCCACTTCGATGGGTTCCGGGGCGATGCCGCCTCCGAAATTTGCCAAACCCACCCCGAATACTTCCTGCACGATCAAAATGGCGAAATGATCGTGGACGTGAAGGAAATGGCGGACAGGGTCATGAAGTATACCTATTTTGATTACTCCCATCCCGGGGCGAGAGCGCACATCGCCGAGTGCATCCGGAACATGAAGGAAAATTGGGGCGTTACCTATTTCAAGGTGGACTTCATGCGCTACGGCTTGGAAAACGACATCAAGGCCCGGAACAAGCATGTCACAAGTTTCAAGGCCCACGATCCGACGATCTCTGGTGTCGAACGCTTCCGGCTGGGGATGCAGGCCATGCGCGAGGCAATGGGGCCTGACAGTTATTTTCTGGGCTGCTCCGCGGTGTTCGGGCCGTGCATCGGTTTCGTGGACGGCATGCGCACGGGCGGCGACATTCATCCCCAGTATGAAGCTTTTCCCGAGCGCTGTCTCGCCAACCTCGGCAACTTTTACCTGAGTGGCAAGGTCTTCAATGGCGATGCCGACTACCTCGTCTTCCGCGAGGCCGCTGACGAAGACGCGGCGGTCTCCCAAGAACAGCACAAACATGGCGGCAGCATGACGATGAACGAGGCGCAAATGTGGGCCGACTTCAACAAGATCTATGGCACGGCCCGCCTGCACAGCGACAACCTGACAACCCTCCGCCCGGAACGGCAGGCCTTGGTGCAGGAGGTATTTGCCTATCCGGCGATGGATGAAACTGTGCCGCTGGATATCTGGCAGCATGGCAAGGCCAAAGGCGACGGCTTCGAGTTGTTGCTGGCCCGGAAGGGCAAGGAAGCCTATCTCGGTGTTTTCAATTGGGGTGAAACGCCGAAGGAATACGATGTGAGCGGTTTTGGGATAGCCGAACCGGTCAAACTCGAAGGCCGCCATTCCGTCATTTTAAAATACGAGGGGAACGCCTCGTTTGCCGAACTCTGTGAGAATTTGAAATCCAATTAAGTCGAAACTCTCAACCTGACCCCGACCCGCTCCCCTTTACCGGCTGATCCTCAGCTTCCTCCAAAGTACCCCAACCATCCCCCATGCTATCCCTAAACCACCCTGCCCCTGTCCCAACCAAAGCCAATATGAAAAGCCATCGGAAAAATCGCTTTTTCAACCGCGTTTCCCTCCCCGGTAGCTCTCTCCAATA
>CALAPX010000199.1 GCA_937888355.1 uncultured Spartobacteria bacterium | reverse complement strand
CGTGGCAATCACCGCGGACAACTCATCCGGAGGAAAGCAATCGAGGAAAAAATTTGTTGCAATGAGGTCGAAATGCCCAACGGGAAGATGAGTATCGGGTAGCCCAGCGTGTAACCAAACGACCCGTTCCGCAAAGGCTGGATTAGCTCTTTTCAAGCGCCTCCTTGCCACATCTAGCATCTTGTCGCTTGCATCCAAATAAGTGACTTCCGCATCAGGATAATGTGACCCAAGGGGGAGAAGAAATTGACCGTGCCCTTCGCCCGCTAGAAGCATCCTTTTTGCCGATATTTCCCCGATAAATGACATCCGTGCTTGCTGGAGCAATGGGCCAGCAGAAAATAACTCCAACCAATAGTAATATGCAGCAATTGAGTTAAATTCATTGCAATAAAGCATATTATCTCATATATCGCATAAAAACTTAACCTTAATCTGGTCGCGATGACAAGAGCTGGTTCTTGCGTGAGTCCTGAGAATAGGTGGAGGCACGAATCCCAGAAAAAATCCTCTGGCTATTGGGAATCTCCTGCCGTTTGACGGACAGTATCTTTATACCATAAGACACCATGGCGACGGAGGTTGATAATCAAGGCCTCGAGGTTTAGCGCAAGTTGTTGATTGTTTACAAGGGCACCGAGCAGCCCTTTTCCAGATCGTATTTGCTCTACCAATGCATTGATTGAGGTAATGGTTTTGTTGAGTTCCTCGGCGGCTTTTTTTCCGCTTTCAATCGTTTTGTCAGCATTATCCACAAGTTTGCCAGCCTTGCCTGAGGCCTCGGCGATTTGAGTCGTTGCAGTTTCGAGATTTTTGATTGTTTTGGTGATCGAGGCCAATTCCTCTTTAGCAAGGACTGTCTGGTCGAGTTTCAAGACAACATTGTTGATATTTTTAATAGTCGTCTTGAGTTCCGCCATGAGTTCGCCTGCGCCATCGGCCATAGACGCGATGCCGCCTGAGTCATCAGCCCCCTTGATAATATCGCCCGCCTTGATGAACCCCACTTTTTTGCCGTCACCATCAAGCTTGATCTCGATGAATTTGTCGCCGAGGAGTCCCGAACTTCCGATAACGAAGGTGCTATCCGCAGGAATCTTCACTTCGTCAAGAATACGAACATCCACATAAATCCCTTTCATGTCCGGCAAGATGGTGGGGGCGTTGAGGACTCTGCCAATCTTTGCGCCAGCAAGGAGCACCTCGGAGCCACGCAGCAGACCACTGGCATTGGTAAACTCGACACGCACGGTGTAGTACTTGGCAAACCCTTCACCTAGGCGGCCGAAGTAAACGACCATGAGGCCTACCATGACGAGACCTGCAAGGAGAAAAAGCCCCACTTTCAGCTGTGTTCCGCGATCTTCAGTGTTCATGTGTGTTATTTTCAATAAATGGTTTCGCCGGATCTTCCATCCACAAAATCACGGATAACCGGGTCGGGTGTTGATTTCAATTCCTCCGGGGAGCCGACAAAGTAGATGCAGCCCTCGTTCAGAAGGGCGACACGGTCGGCAATGCGAAAACAGCTGACCATGTCATGGGTGACCACGATTGAGGTTACGTGGAGTTCTTTTTGGAGTTGGCGGATGAGTTTGTTGATGCTGTCGGAGACTATGGGATCAAGGCCGGCAGTGGGCTCATCATAAAGAATAACAGAGGGAGGAGAGATGATCGCTCTGGCAAGGGCCACGCGCTTGCGCATCCCTCCACTGAGATTCACAGGCATTTTTTTGTCGTGCCCGGTCATCTTCACCATGGCAAGAGACTGGGCGACTTTTTCTGCGATTGTTTTGGGATCCCGCTCTCCACGCTCACGCAGAGGGAAAGCCACATTGTCGAAGACATTCATCGAGTCGAAAAGGGCCCCGTCTTGGAAAAGCATGCCGATCCTGCGGCGCACGGGTTCCAACTGGCGTTCGTTTAGAGTGGTGATTTCATCGCCTTCAAAGGAGATGCTACCAGAAATTGGTTGCATGAGGCCAATCAGGTGCCTGAGAAAAACACTTTTCCCACTGCCGCTTTTTCCCAGCAACACGAGTGTTTCGCCGGCAAATATATCGATCGAAAGGCCACGCAGTATTTCTTGAGGCCCAATTTTTTGAACCAAATTACGAACCTTGAGCAATGGCAGTCCGAGCTCGTTCATCCGGCAGGAAAGAAAATATTGAGGGCCATGGTCAGAAAGAAGTTCGAGATAAGAATAGCCAAAGAACAATTCACCACAGTTGCAGTGGTCGCGCGCCCGACCCCCACCGCTCCATCTTTTGCATTGAGACCTTCCCTGCAGCTGATGAAAACAATCACGCCAGCAAAGAAAAAACCTTTTACCAGAGCCATGACAATATCGCTTGAATCAGTCCATTTTTGGATGTTTGCCAAGAAATACACCCCGGGAATATTTAGCACCTGGACACCAGTGTAGTAGCTCGCAAGGACACCAAAACCAACACACTCAACGACCAGAAACGGCATGGAAACAAACATCGCCAAAGCTCGAGGGACCACAAGATAGTCGACTGGATTCACAGCCAAAGCTCGGAGGGCATCGATTTGTTGGCTGACCTTCATGGTCCCGATCTCTGCACACATGGCCGCCCCAACGCGTCCAGCAACCATGACCCCCGTGAGAGTGGGTCCGAGTTCCCGGAACATCGAAAGGGCAACGACCGGACCGACAGCGGTTTCCATGTTCAAGCTGGCAAATTGAAAATAGGCCTGTGCGGTGAAGACAGCTCCTGTAAAAGCGCCGGTGACGATGACGACGAGCTGTGAACGGTATCCAATCTCAGCGATCTGTTTAAGGACAAGTCGGATGCGGATGCTTCCGCCCCCGATAGAGGAGATAGTCTCCCAAGCAAGTAGAGCCACCTGACCCAAAAAGGTCAGGAAATTCGTGTAAATGCTGGCAATTAAGTGAATGAGGGCCATTGAGACATCTGAGTCCAGTGGATCAACGCTACTGGATGAATTGAGTCATCATGTCGCCACGCAAAGTCATGGCAAGGATGAAGAGCACAAATCCTGAAATAAGAAAGCGAGGCGTGTTTACTACTTTGCAGCCTTCTTGGATTTCGTAGCTTTTGCTTTTTTCGCAGGTTCATCCGAAGAAGAATTCTCTTCCACCGTTGGAAGACCCCCAGCCGATTCATTAGCTGAGGGAGATGCTTCAGGAGAAGAAGGTTCCTCGGGCGCTTTCTTTGAGATCAGGGGTTCGAACTCGGTGCCGGCGCGAGGTGGAGGTGGCGGGGCGGTCCTGGTCGCCGCGTTGTCCCACTCAGGAAGACGAGTCAAAGCGCGGTCGACAATGCTGAAAATTTCCTGAGCAGCACGATCGGAGTTGGATTGTTTAAGGACAAATGGATCTTTTTCGCCCTCATTGAATTCGATCCAGCCTTGGATCCCTGAATCCTTGAAAGAGCCAGTTTGGCGGGCATGAAAAGTCATTTTTACTTTTTGTGGACCGGTTTCCGGCTCAAGCATTACTTGCAGGGCTCCTGCCTGGTCTGCAAAGTTGATCACACGTTGAAGCGACCACTTGCCACCTCCTGTAGGGGGAAGGCTCAATGCCTCACGCAGAAATCCTTCTGTCTGGGTCACAAAACCAAATGGGGTGATTTTCATAAGAATCCCTCTATTCAGACATAGTTCCTGCCTATCGTGTCAAGCTTTGGCTATCCCGGCAATTTTTGCCCATGAACTCTTGATCAACAGAGATGATCTGGTAGCGTGATGTTGTTCCACCCAATCTGACTTACCATGGCGCTTGACCGCATTCTGATCGTTGACGACACCCCGATTATCCGCAAATCCCTTGAGGAGCGGCTACGCGGAAAGCGTTATGCGGTTTCCACGGCAGCATCCATCGTCGAGGCCGAGAAGCGCCTTGCGGCTAACTCCCATGACTTGATCTTCCTGGACATGGAGTTGCCTGACGGGGACGGCCGGGAGTTGATCGACCGTCTTTCCCACACAGAGCCACGCCCAGTTGTGGTCATGCTGACAGCCAATGGCAGTGTGGAATCAGTGGTTGAGTGCATGAGGATGGGGGCCTTCGACTACGTTCAAAAACCATTTTCCATGCCCCAGATCGACATGGTTCTGAAAAAAGCCGCCGAATTTCAGCGTGCGGTTAAAGTAACTGATTTCCTGAACCGTGACAGTATTTCCCAGCGTGTAATTATCGGCCAAAGCCCGGTGATCGTTCAACTCCGGGACTTGATTCATCGCGTGGCTCGAACGAACGCCACAGTCATGATCAGTGGCGAAAACGGAACGGGAAAAGAACTCGTTGCAAATGATATTTTCCTCAACAGCCAGCGGGCGGGCAAGCCATTCATTAAGGTCAACTGCGCAGCAATTTCCGAAACACTGATCGAAAGCGAGTTTTTTGGTCATGAGAAAGGGTCTTTTACAGGCGCAACCGACCAGCGAGATGGCAGGTTTGAGTTGGCTGATGGAGGAACGATCTTGCTCGACGAGGTCAGTGAAATCTCGCTCTCACTTCAGGCCAAGTTGCTTCGTGTGCTCCAAGAACGAGAATTTGAACGCGTCGGAGGAAATAAGACTATCAAGGTTGATGTGCGTGTTTTGGCCACAACCAACCGCGATCTACTCAAGTCGGTCGAGAAAGGGGAGTTCCGGCAGGATTTGTACTACCGCTTGAATGTGTTCCCGATGCGGGTGCCGCCCCTTCGCGACAGGGTGGGAGATGTTGAGGTGCTCGCGACTCATTTTTTAGAGAAGTTCTCGCGCGAACACGGCATCAAATGTGGTGGGTTTTCCGATGCTGGCATGGCCAGCCTTGTTGGCCATAATTGGCCTGGGAATGTCCGTGAATTGCAAAATGTCGTGGAGCGTGCGGCGATCCTCGCCGAAGAGGGCAAGCCGATCGGGCCTGAGATCATGGGTGGAACGCCCGTCTCGGCAATCACTGCATCCCCCAAAATCGCTCCGGTCGTTGTTGGTTCCACCTCCGTTCCTGAGACATCGTCGGGTGCAGTCGTTCCTCTTCATGAACTCGAGAAGCGTGCGATCTTTGATGCATTGGAAAAAACCAACGGCAATCGCACTCAGGCTGCGGAGTTGCTTGGCATCAGTATCAGAACCCTTCGCAACAAGCTTGCCGAGTATCGCGTGCAAAATGGCGACAAGGAAGAAGCCGCTTGAGAGCCTTCCCAAGTTATTTGCCGATACAGAACCTGCTAAAAATTTCGCCCAAGATATCCTCGGTATCGGTGGCTCCGACGATTTGACCCAGGGCGTCAAGTGATGCACGCAACTCCACTGCGGCAAGTTCTGCGGGTTCCTTTGTTTCCAGCAGGGTAAGGGCACGGGTGAGGGCGGAGGCGGCCTTTTCCAATAGTGCCTGGTGTCTGGAGTTGATTGCCGCAAGTGTCGGAGACGAGCCCAGATGCGCGACACCCACGGTTTCCAACATGGCATTGACTAGCATCTCCAGCCCTTCGCCAGTGCGTGAGGAAATACGCAGGGCGCGGATCGGAAGATTTGCCCCTGGCGCTAGAAGGTCACATTTGTTGGCTACGAGGAGTTCGCGATCGGCGAGTTGGGGAGGATCGATGGATAGGGTGGCATCGATGACGTGAAGGACGATATCGGCTTGCTCCAAAGCGCGCCCACTACGAGCTACACCTTCTTGCTCAACAGGGTCGGAGGTTTCTCGAAGGCCGGCAGTATCGGTGAGACGGAAGAGAATGCCGTGGAGGCACGCTGTTTCCTCAATTGTATCGCGCGTGGTGCCCGGAATTGCGCTGACGATGGCGCGTTCCATGCCCAAGAGCCGGTTCAGCAGGCTGGATTTTCCTGCATTCGGGCTGCCAACGATTGCCACACGCACCCCTTCTCGCAGAACGCGCCCCTCGTCGGCAGAGGCGAGCAGTGTTTGGATATTGGAAAGAGTGCCCTGGATTTGATCCATGAGGGCTTTTCCACTTGCTGGATCAATGTCCTCGTCGGGAAAATCAATCCATGCCTCGAGGTGGGCGACCGTAGTCAGGACTTGGTTTCGGAGGGCGAGGATTTCGTCGCCGAGGCGCCCCTCAAGTTGGTGGGCGGCAGCGCGGAGGGCGAGGGGGGTCCTTGCACGAATAATATCCATGACCGCCTCGGCGCGGGTGAGGTCCATCTTGCCATTGATGAACGCGCGTTGGGAAAATTCACCGGGATCAGCCGCACGGGCTCCATGGCGGAGGATAAGCTTGAGGATATGAGCGGCGAGAAGCACGCCCCCATGGCAGGCAATTTCAGCGACATCCTCACCGGTGAAACTGGAGGGGGCGCGAAATGTTGTTAGCAATACTTCATCCCGCGTTTCACCGGATTCATGAATGGTTCCCAGCGTTGCGAACCGCGGACTGGCAGGTTTGCCAGCTGGTTTGAAGATGGCAGAGAGGATTTTAGGGGTTTCCGGTCCCGAAATGCGGATCAGTGCGATTGCCCCCTCGCCGGGCGGAGTGGCGATTGCGGCGATGGTGTCGCCTCCATTCATCGGGCGTGAGCGGCACCCGAAAGAATGCCGCCTTTTTGAAGGGCTTGAAGTTCGTTCAGAAAATGGCGGTTTTGAACCATTGTGCCAACAGAGACACGAATCCACTCGTGGAGTTTATAGCTGCGCATGGCTCGGACGATCACACCCCGTTTCAATAGTGCTTTGAAGACCGCATCGCCATCACCCACACGGACAAGGACAAAATTTGCCACACTGGGCACAAACTCAAGGCCCATCGCTGTGAATGCGGCTTGAAGGAATGCCCGCCCTTCGTCTGTCAACGCCTTCGTGAGGCGCATATGTTCCTCGTCGAGAAGGCCTGCAAGGGCGCCCGCTTGAGCGATGCCGTTGGCATTAAAAGGTTGGCGGGTTTTTTGAAGGATTGCGGATATCCGAGCCGGAGCCAGACCATAGCCGATGCGAAGATTGGCGAGGCCTTGGATTTTCGAGAATGTCCGCATCACCACGACATTTCTGTCCTGGCGTACATAGCGGAGAACATCCGGCGCGTTATCAAGAAACTCATGATATGCCTCGTCGAAGACGACGACAACATGATCTGGAACTTTGGCCATAAAGCGGTCAATTGCCTTCTGACCGACCATGGTTCCTGTCGGATTGTTGGGATTGGCAATAAACACCTGGCGGGTGCGCGGAGTGATTGCCTCCAGCATGGCATCAAGATCATGGGTGTATCCGGGATCCGGCACTTCGATGGTTTTTGCTCCAAAAAGCTGGGCCATGAGGCTGTAAACCGCAAAAGCATGACCTGCGGTGACCACCTCGTCACCGGGTGACAAGTAGGCATGCCCGAGGAATTCGATGATTTCGTTTGAACCATTGCCAAGAATGACGTTGTCACGGGCGAGCCCTAGCTTTTCGGCAATCGCATTGCGGAGGGCCCATGCGCCTCCATCTGGATAGAAGTGGGAGCGTTCGAGAGTGTGCCTCATCGCCTCAAGGGCCTTTGGGGATGGGCCAAGAGGGTTTTCATTCGAGGCGAGTTTCACAATTTGACCCGGCTCGAGGCCCATTTCGCGCGCGAGTTCCTCCACCGGTTTCCCCGGTTCATAGGCGACAAGATTCAAGACATGGGAATGGGCTACAGGTGACATGGCTCGGACACTAACCGATTCCGGAATGTGTTTCACTCTCCAAAATCGCCGATCCAATACAAACTGGCATTGCGCACAGCTTCACGCATGATCAATTAACTATGAGGTATATTTCACATGGGAGCGCTGCGGTGCTCGGCTTGGCATTTATTGTCTTTGGCTCAAATTTTTTCTTTAAGTTTCTGACGTTGCCCTCGCCGCCTATCAGCATTCCTGCTGGAGTTTTTATTGGCGCGATGGTCTCCAGCGGATACTTGGCATTTGTAAAAGGAGTAGAGATCCTAGGAGGGTTACTTGTTCTTCTGCCGCGCACGCGACTGGCTGGCTTGCTGCTTCTTGGTCCCGTCATCGTGAATGTCGTGGCCTTTAATTTTTTCTTTTACGGTCCCGATTCCTTGTCAAAAGCACCGGTATTGGTTGTTGCCATT
>CALAPX010000198.1 GCA_937888355.1 uncultured Spartobacteria bacterium | reverse complement strand
ATTCAGGCATCGGCAACAATCGGCTAAGGCAATACAGCCCAATTGCTGCAAGACAAAGAGGATCTGCAGCGTAGCGAAAAATTCTCACAGCAATGCTGTGACCACGACCCCGAAACCCAAGGCGACTAACAATTTCAATATTACAAAAGCCACTGAGCAAATCTGACAGCATCCACTCACCAACGTCAACTCACAGCAAAACACATCAGAGCACTAACTCACGACGCATCTTGCTGACAGCGTGAGAAAACGTATCGGAACATGCCATGGCTGTATTCAAATGGGCCTCGATTACTTTGCCAATATCGGGAGCACATCCGCCGGCGAGCGTCCAAGCAATCGGGATGCCCTCACGCTTCGCAAATTCAAAAACAATGCGGTCACGCTCTAGCAGATCCTCTGGCCCCAAGTCCAAGGGTGAAAAGGGATCCTCGCGCAACAGATCCACTCCGGCTTGGTATAGGATCAATTCTGGCCGTCCTTTTGAAACCAACCAAGGCAACTGGTCTTCGAGAATTTCAAGCATATTGTCGCGATCACCACTCAGAGTTGGCACTAGGGGCACGCTGAGGTGGTTCGGTCCGTCAACATGATACCTTGCGCGTACATCACGATAGGATCGATTCTCCCAGTAGTCGTTCCCATAAATCGACAGAGCGTGCAACCATGGGCGGGTGGATGCCAACATGGCGGTTCCATTACCGTAGTGTAAATCGAGATCTAACACTGCAGCGGTAGTAATTTTTTTCTCCGCACGAAGCGCTTCAAGTGCGACCAACAAGCCGTTGAAGGTGCAATATCCTTCCCCTTGGTCTGAACTTGCGTGGTGAAACCCGTTAGCCAGGACGGCCGAGGCTCCATCCTCAAGGGCCTGCCGGGCTGCTGCCAACACCCCACCATTTGTCAAACAGACGCTTGCAAACAACTCCGTACTCCACGGAAATCTTTGAGACTCGGCCAGTGAGCGCGGATCACCCGTCCGCACCGCCTCGACATACTCTGGCCGATGAACACGAAGCAGGTCCGCGATCCCCACGGGGGTGGGCTCCACGATTTCAATGTGAGGGAGCAACTTCCTGACCGCTGCCGCAACGAGCGCAGGCTTGCCCACGGGAACCATATGCCGACCAATTGGCGCGGCAAATCCAGGATGGTGGAAAAATTTCATCGATTGTGGGGGGTAGTAAAAATGATGCCTAAACGAAAATCTTTGTGGCGGTAAAAAAATTCAGACCCTGTCGTGGTGATGGAACTGCAGCTCGTAAATACTACGGTAGAGGTCTGATTTATGGAGCAACTCCTCGTGCCGACCGGTAGCCATGATACGACCATGGTCCATGACAACGATGCAGTCGGACTTGAGAACCGTCGACAAGCGGTGAGCGATCGCTACTACAGTACGCCCTTCTGACAAGCGATCCAGCGCCGCCTGCACCATACGCTCGCTTTCTGAATCGAGGGCGGATGTCGCCTCATCCAAAAGTAGGACGGGAGCATTTTTGAGCAAGGCCCGTGCAATTGCCAAGCGTTGCTGCTGCCCACCGCTGATCATACACCCCTTGTCTCCAACCACGGTTTCATAGCCGCTTTGCTGGGCTAGAATGAAGTCGTGAGCATAAGCCGCCTTCGCTGCCGCGATCACCTCCTCTTTCGTTGCATCTAGCCTTCCATAGCGGATGTTCTCAAAAATCGTATCGTGGAACAGGAATGTTTCCTGCGTGACCATCCCCACATGCTCACGGAGGGAATGCTGAGCGAGGTCGCGGAGGTCGTGCCCATCAAGGCGCACGACTCCGCTTTGAGGGTCATAAAACCGCATGATAAGCGAAAGGATGGTGCTCTTCCCGGCCCCACTGGCTCCCACAAGGGCGTATTTTTTCCCTGGCTCAATGCGAAGGTCGATTTCCTGCACTGCAGCCTTATCGGTTCCATAATCGAATCCGACTCCTTGAAAATCAATGGATCCAGTGCATTCTTTTATGGCCAGCGCCCCAGGCTTATCGCTGATGGAGGGGTTGACCTGCATGAGCTCAAATACATTTGTGGCAGATACCATGCATTTCTGCATCAGCATTGGAATACGGCTCAGATTTTTAACCGGGTTGTAGAGCAGGAAAATACCAGCGCAGAGGGCCGCGAACTTGGCGAAACTGATCCCATAGTAATGAACGTAAATCATGGCTAGCACGACGCCAAGCGCCGAGACCGACTCGATGAGCGGTTGCACGATCACAGAACTTCGCCTCACACGAAGGCTGTTACGGCACTGGGTGTTACTAGAGCGCTCAAATTGGTCGGTCTGGTAATCCTCTCGGGCAAATGACTTGATCACTCTTACCCCGGCAAATGTCTCTTGGAGAATAATGGACATCTGAGCGGCCTCGCGCTCCTCGGCCTTCCCGGCTTGACGCACCTTCCGTCCAAAAAACACCACTGGAATAATGCAGATCGGAAATAGGACCAATGTCGTCAGGCTAAATTTCCAGTCGATTGCCACCAGAACAGCGACCCCGATCACCACCGCAACAGGGTCTTTAATGATATCACCTGAGATGGATGTTAGCGCATTCTGAGTCTGTCGCGTATCATTCATGACCCTCGACATCAGCTTGCCGGACTTCTCCCTATTGAAGAAATCCAATGACTGGGACATGATGTGAGTGAAAAGTTGATCCCGGATGTCCCGTAGGACGCGCAAGCTTACCCAAGCAAGCGAGTAGACATTCAGGTAAGAAAAAATCCCGCGTGCCACCATGACCAGAGGGATCAGGAGGCTGATCCAGAGCACGCCATCGATACCTGGCCCATCATTACTGATGCTACCGGCCAGTAGTGCAGATTTATCAGGCAGTTTCGCTCCTGCGGCCATAAGCGGCTCGCCAGCCTGTTTGATCACAAGCGGGATAACCCCATTCAATGAACCTGCAACCACCCCGCAAGCGATACCCAGAAAAAAACGCTTCCGGTAGGGAACCATATAGGAAAGCAGACGCAGGTAGGGACTCCAAAACTCTTTCACAAGTTGAGGAAACGGAAGCTTAGCGGGATTCGGCATGGAATGGTTCGAAACTACACAATCGGTCAATGGATGGGGCATCAAAAATGTATTTGCCATGCGCCCGCCTGTAATATCGCAAAATACCAACGAACAAGCGTCTGACCTCCAAAAACCCACATTAGCGCCCCCAGCGCCAGAAATGGCCCGAAAGGAAGTCTCGCCCCAGAACGATCCCGTTGCAGAAAAACCCCCACTAGGCCGGCCACGGAGCCGATCAGTGAACCAGCGAAGAGAGTGAAAAGCACGCCCTGCCACCCTACAAATGAGCCGATACAAGCCAGGAATTTTACATCACCGAATCCCATAGCCTCACGGGGAATCACCAACATCCGCATGTGGCCCGCGATACGGGACACTTCATGTAGAGAGATCTTTTCTCCTCCCCTCACCACTCCTTCATGGGTGAACACAAGCTCGTCGCCAGAGCGTTCGCACCCGTCGAACGATGACGCACCCTCCAGCGTGATCCGCATTTCATCGCATTCGCGGGAGAACAACTCATCCCAATCGAATTCCTCACCTCCCAAGGAAACCCGCACGCCATCGCCCTCTCGCCTCCATTCAAAAGGTTCTGGCTTCTCAAATCGATGGCGTTTCTTTCCAAACACAATCTTGCCACCTTCAACCACGAGAAAAAGGACCCCAAAGCCCGCCCCCGCACCCGCCAGTGAATTAAGGCCAGCTCTCCACCATACTGTGGCATCCATAGCTGTCGGCACCAGCAGGCACAATCCCAGCCCGGCAAGCACACCCCCTAGCGTTATCTCATCGGGAATGATCATATGTTCCAAATCGATAAAAGTCGCGGCTAGGAGCAACGCGAAAAAAACCCACCAAACCCCAATCAATGGCCACTCAAAACGCCACCAGCCGAGTGCAAACAAGAGCGCGGACAGCACCTCGACCATAAAATATCTCCCTGGAATACTCCAACCGCACCCCGCACATCGGCCACGAAGCAACAGCCAAGAAACCACCGGAAGGTTTTCATGCCATGGAATCGTGCGTTCGCATTCTGGACAGAACGAGCGCCGCGGATGCAGTAATCCCAAATGACGCGGCAGGCGGTGAATGCAAGCATTCAAAAAAGAACCGATAACCGCGCCTAGCAAGGCGCTGAAAATCAAAAACACCCACTCTATCCCGCGAAACGTGCTCATGGCATCCAGCGGGTACGGCTCAGTTTAAGAATCCTTCTCAAGGCCTGGTTCGACAAGTTCACAAATGGCGTGGATCAAAAACTTGTGTGCTTCTTGAATCCTGGCGGTAACACTCCCTTCAACCAGCAACTCGATATCCGCCGCTCCTTTAGTGAATCCCCCACCCTTGCCAAGAAATGCGATCGATTTCACCCCGAGCCGCTTGGCCTCTTCTATTGCAGTCAGCACATTGCGGGATTTTCCGCTTGTCGTGAGTGCGATCAAAATGTCACCCGCTTTCGCGTACGCTCGCACTTGACGGCCAAAGATGTCTTGGAATGTGTAATCGTTTCCGATTGCCGTCAGCAAACCGCCGTCAGCCGTTAATGAAATCGCCGGGTATGGTCGGCGGTCTCCTTGAAAGCGGCAGGTGAACTCGGTTGCCATATGATTACTGTCGGCTGCGCTTCCACCATTACCGCAAACCAGCAATTTCCCGCTGGATTTGAGACACTCCAGAACCAAGGAAGCCGCAGCTTCAACTTTGGATTCCAACGTCCGCAGCCCAGAAAATACCTCTATCGCGTCGTCGAGAGATTCACAAAAATGGCTCTTCATAACGAAAATACTAGCTCGGGACGCAGAAGCTCATGCTCTTCAAGAATCCCGCGCAATCTCGGCCATGTATCAGGACTCATGCTGGAAAAGAGATGCAAATATATGAAGACCGCCATTGCCCCATGGTTGGACAACAGCAAGTCCACGGCATTGTCCACCTTTTCAATAGCAGGCTCAGCAGGAACTTCATCCAGCAAGCCCTTGCCATCGTGAGCTATACCAATCGAGTCAAGAAAGTCGCAGACGACTTTTTCGTTGGCTCCAAGCGTCCAAAGCTGCAAAGTCTCTGCCGCCAGATCTGCATTCGCTGGTCGGGCAAGCGCGTCTTTCATCCACTGGATGCGCTCAGTTCGAGACTTGCGCTCGACAAACACGGGGCGCAATTTTCGGCGCGCAGCCAACATCCCACCGCAACTTTTGTAAGCAGGCCTGTCGTTCTCCGCGAGCCAACCGAGCAAATCATCAGCCTGCCTAGGGCCCATGCGGGCAAAGATATCGTTTGGTGTCATTCGTCACGCATTTTCAATCGAACGAGGATTCCGTCAAGCTCCCAAGATCTCTTGGCGCCTTGAGAACAATCCTCCATCGATAAGGATCAAAAGCCGTTTTCTAGCACCACCTCGGTGTAAGCGAGTTGGCCGGGGCGAGGCCAGGAATCCTGGGTTTTACGGCCAATCGCGATCATGAAGGAAATAATGTGATCTTCGGGCAAACGGATAATTTTCCCGACCTCATCATAATCAAATCCATCCATCGGGCAGGAGTCGTATCCCATCGCCTTAGCCGCCAGCATAAGCGTCTGACCGGCCATCCCGCAGGAGCGCATGCACTCATCTCGCTGCACTACCGGCTTCTCTGAATAATACCCCTCGATCGCAGGCACGAGAAAATCCTGCACAGGCTGGGGAGCATTTCTCCAGTAGTTGGCCGGGTTTTGTTTCCATGCAGAAAGGTTGCCGCAGAGGACGATTAGCAGGGAAGCGTCGGTGACCTGGGCCTGATCCCAGGCAGCAGCACGGATTTTTTTGCGGATTTCCAT
>CALAPX010000197.1 GCA_937888355.1 uncultured Spartobacteria bacterium | reverse complement strand
CTTCGTGATCATGGATACGCCACCAGGATGATCGGAAAGTGGCACCTTGGCTTTGAGAGGGAAATGAAAGGTGGAAAACCAACGTTCGACTTTTCCAAGCCTCTCGCCGGGGGGCCGCTTGACCGCGGGTTCGATAGTTTTTTTGGGATCCATTCGTCTCATGGCGCCGAACCGTATTTCTTGATCTGTGATCGGGCTGCGGTTGCCGAGCCGACAGAAAAAACGGTCGCTAAAAATGCGCCCTGGGCCCTGAGAGAAATCGCTCCGGGATACGACCATCGGGCGGTGGCACCCCAAATGTGCGACGAGGCGCTCCGGATCATCCGCGAGCATGCCGCTTCGGGTTCTGGGAAGCCATTGTTCCTGTATTATGCGATGACTTCGCCCCATGCCCCGTGGTTGCCTACGGCCGAGTTTGAAGGGAAGAGTGGGATCGGTCCGTACGGGGACTTTGTCATGCAACTCGATGCCGAATTCGGGCGGGTCCGGTTGGCGCTGAAGGAAACCGGCATGGATCGAAACACCCTGCTGGTCTTCACCAGCGACAATGGCCCCGGCCCCGATGCCGTGGAGGTGTCTGCTCCTTCAGGGCATGCCTGCGCCGGCCCTTTCCGTGGTCAAAAGTCCGATTCATGGGAGGGAGGTCACCGCGTGCCATTCCTTGCCGTGTGGCCCGGAAACATCCCACCGGGAACCACTTCGTCCACACCATTCAATGGGACTGATTTCTTCGCCACCTTTGCCGCTCTTGTCGGTGGAGAGGCGAGCCATTCTGCGGTCCCGAAGGACTCCCACAACATGCTCGCCGCCCTGCGCAATCCAGAAAAGCGCTGCGAGCGGCCGCCGATGTTCAACACCGCCGATTGTATCCGTGAGGGGGATTGGAAGCTTGTGTCGAAAAAGAAGAAAGCCGGTCCCATGGCAACGTCCTCCTCCAGTTTCGGCCTCTATAATTTGGCGGAGGATCTTGGTGAGTCCGATGACCGCTCCGAATCAGAGTCGGCCCGTGTTCGCTCGATGTTTGGGGCCTACAAGACATTCATTTCCGAGCGTGAGATGAAATAAGCCCCAGCACTCCCGACTCCATGTTTTTTCCATGAACTCATCAAAAAAACTTCTCCCCGTTGCGCTCGCTGTCGCTGGGGCCCTTCTCATTGGCGGCCTGTATGGCTGGCTGGTCTATAATGAGCATTCCTCCGGCGGCAACGCGATTAAACGTCCCGCCGAAGCCCCCATTGAGCCTAGTCCGCTGGGAGATAAGCCTGATTCTCATGCGTTGCAAGCGGGCGAGGTGACAGTGGTGGGGAAGATGATCAAATATAAAAAGAAGAAGCGCTTCATCTACGCCGTGCGGGACTTGGATAATCGGAATACCCGTCTGCCGTTGGGCGTAAGGAAGGATGCAAAGAAAGAGGGCGATAATGCGGATGAGTTCATCGATTGCTTTGTGCGCCTCACGGGAAAAGGCGAGTGGATTGAGGAGGAGGGGGAGAGTGTGCTCGACCTTCATGAGATCAGCAGCTTGGAAAAGCTTGATGATGCCGAGCTGGAGGCACTCACAAAGCGCCCCCACGATCCATCCCCAAAGGCGCTTCCGTATGCAGGCACATGGGGGGTGCGGATGTCACTTCCCACCAAGTTATGGGCCGACGAATTAAAAGCATTCGATGCCGAGGAGTTCGCCGCCCAGGTGGGTCAGTTATCGAGCGCGTCGCATATCATGCTCAATGTCACCCACCCGGCCAACTCCTGCTACTACACTGGACCGCATCCCGGGTTGGCTGAGGTTATGGGCCGGAATTCTTTTGCCGAGCGGGACCTGCTTGGGGAGGTATTGGATGCCTTGGCTCCGACCGGAAAGAAGGTCCTCGTGTATTTCGCAGCAGAAGGCTTTTACCACGACTCGGCCAAGAAGCCCATGAAAGCAAAATGGACGAAGCATATTGAATCCCTCGGCTTGAGCCCCCAAGAGGCAACCCGCGAATTGATCCTCAAGCACTACGCGACCCGCTATGGCACCAAGATTTCCGGGTGGTGGTTCGATGGGGCGAAGGATTTGGATGAGGCTGATCGTATTCGCTGGAAGGAAACAATCAGGGAGGCGAACCCCGAGGCGATTGTAGCCTTCAACCGCATGGCGGGCCCGCCCTTCCGATCGACCCGCCAATGCGATTATTTTGGTGGGCATCCGACTCCCCGCTCAAAAAAAATGCCGTGGGATATGGTGAATGCTCCCATGATCGAGTCTGTGGAGAA
Source organism: uncultured Spartobacteria bacterium (assembly GCA_937888355.1). Taxonomy (GTDB): domain Bacteria; phylum Verrucomicrobiota; class Verrucomicrobiia; order Chthoniobacterales; family Terrimicrobiaceae; genus UBA967. Next base: position 2,750 of record CALAPX010000197.1, on the reverse strand, counting down.
AGGCGCATGGATGGATATTTTTGGGGAGCCAGTGGGAGATCCCGGGGATGGTGCGCTGGGTCATGTATTCATGCCCATGCAGGCACGTTGGAATTTCGGAGCATGTGAATTTCCACCAGAGCAGGCAATCGATTGGACAAAGCGCACGCTTCGTGCGGGCGGCATGTATACTTGGGTTGTTCCCAGAAATGGCTCAGAAATGCAGGCGGATCAATTCGCTTTGTTGCTTCAGATCAACAAGGCGGTTGAAGAGGCTCGTGGTTCGCTGCAGTAGTTTCCCGCAGCCGCAAAGGCGTTTTCAACGCTTTGATTCCGAGGAAACAGGAATTTCCGGATTTTCCGAGGCCCATTTTTCATTCGGCTCCGGCCCCATCACAAAAGCGAGCGTCCCGCCAGCGAGAATCTCGTCATGCGTCAACCAAGCGCGGTCAAGTTCCTGTCCGTTTAATGTCGCCGATTGAATGTAGATATTCTTATCATTCACGTCGGCTGCGGTGACGGTAAACTTCTTTCCTCCAGGCATCTTGATTTCCGCTTTGGACAACGCGGGCTTGCCAATGACGTAAATTCCACCACAGGGGTTGACTGGGTAAAATCCCAAGGCAGAGAAGATATACCAAGCAGACATCTGGCCGCAGTCCTCATTGCCGGGAATGCCTTCCGGAGTATCCGTGAAATGCTCACTCATAATCCTGTGAAGGATCTCCTGAGTTTTCCAAGGGCGTCCGGAAAAGTTGTAAAGATACGGGACATGGTGTCCGGGTTCGTTCCCTTGTGCATAGATGCCAACCAACCCCGAGGCATCCCGGGCGGGCTTGTGGTTGTCGATTGAGGGTGGATTGAAGAACTCATCCAGTCTTGCGGTGAATGCATCCGGTCCGCCCATCAAGCCGATCAATCCTGAGAGATCATGCGGGACGAACCAATTGTACTGCCATGCATTTGCCTCGGTGAAGTCTCTCGCGCGCTTTCCTTTGGCGTCTGTGTGGTGGTAGGCGAGGGGATCGAATGGTTCGCGCCAGGTTCCGTCGTTCGATTTCGCCCGCATGAAGCCGGTTTTGGGATCGAAGACATTCCTGTAGTTCTGGGAGCGCTTGAAGAAATTGCTGGCCTGCTGCTTGTCACCCAGAACCTCTGCCATTTTGGCGATGCACCAATCGTCATAGGCATATTCCAATGTTTTGGAGGCGGCATCTTTTTCCTTGTCCTGAGGGACATAGCCTTTGTCCATGTAAAGACCCATGCCTCGAAATTTTTTGACGGTGGCGGACGATACCATTGCCTCCAAGAGTTGCGTTGGATCAGCTTGCGTCAGTCCCTTCAAATAGGCGTCCGCGATGACCGGAACCGAGTGGTAGCCGATCATGCAATCGGTATCATTGTTATAAAAAGACCAGATCGGGAGCATTCCTCTGTCGCTCTGTTCGTAGTGCGCCATCATCGATTTCACCAAGTCATCGACAATGCCCGGATCTGTTAAAGTCATCAGCGGGTGCAGTGCGCGGAACGTATCCCAAAGCGAGAACACAGTGTAATTAGTCCAGCCCTCGGCTTTGTGAATACGGTTATCCAACCCGCGGTATTCACCATTCACATCGGTAAATAAACTCGGATGGATCGAAGCATGATACATTGAGGTGTAGAAGGTTCTGAGTGTTGGTTCATCAGCTTTCGCTTCGATGGCCTGCAATTCTTTTTTCCACAAATCCCGTGCGTTGCGGTGCACCAGATCGAAGTCCCAGTGGGGAACCTCCTCGTCGAGGTTTTTCAGCGCATTCTCCGCGGATACCGCCGAGATGCCGACCTTGATGATGATTTCCTCGTCCTTCGCGGTGTTGAAATCAAAAACGGCACGGAGATTCGTCGAATCGGCTGTGGATGCACCCTTTAATTTCTTATCCCCGTCGTAGAGTGCAAATTCACGGAACGGCTTGGAAAATCTGGCGGCAAAAAAGATATTCCGGTCCTTCGCCCACCCCTTCACATTTCTGAATCCTGTAACGAGTTGGTCGTCCACCACCGTGAGCTTGCTCGCCAAAATGACCCTGTCTCTGAAGCTGTGAACCATATCCAACAGGACATGAGCATCTTTGGTGGCAGGGAATGTAAAACGAAGGACTCCGACACGCGGGGAGGCGGTCAGTTCCGCACGCACGTTGTAATCATCCAAATCGACTTTGTAATAACCGGGCGTGGCGACCTCAGAGGCATGGCGAAACCTTGATCGGTAACCAGCATCCGGATCTTCTTCCGTGCCAGGTTGAAGGTGGGTCTCCCCAACAAATGGCATGAGCAGGAAGTCCAGGAGATCGGACTGGCCGGTTCCGCTGAAATGGGTCTGGCTAAAGCCCATGATCGTGTTGTCGCTGTAAAGATAGCCCCCGCAGGAATCCCAGTCGTGATTTCGAGTATTCGGGCTAACCTGCACCATGCCATGGGGCACAACCGCTCCGGGAAACGTATGCCCGTGCCCACCTGTTCCAATGAACGGATCCACATAATCAATCGCATCCTTTGCCTGTGCCAAGGATCCGGTGGTAGCAATAAGCCCGAAGAGGGCAGCGATCGTGGCCTTGAGGATGAAATGTTGGGGCGGTTCAGGGGATTGTTTTGTTACGGTGATTATGTTCATGATTCTAAAAATCAAATTAATAGCCCGTATTTATTGCTGCGCTGATATTGCTGCGTAAATGGTAAATAAATGATAATTATGGTAGAAAACATTATTATCATTGGAACTAAGAGTGCCT
>CALAPX010000196.1 GCA_937888355.1 uncultured Spartobacteria bacterium | reverse complement strand
CTACAATCCGTTTTTCAATGGCGCTCCGGCCAACGCTTACAGCGACGTCATTCCCGGCGGCTTAATGAATAACATCAGCAGCACACGAACTTCATTCGGCTCTATCTCCAGTGTTGTGGGTATGCTTGACCTTTATCGTGTCGCCAAAACGAGCGGAACCGGAACGACAGACGCGTCCATCTGGCAAAACTCCAACAACATCACGGCAACATATTCCAACAACTTCGGGGTGGGTGGGGGTGGCTCCGCTGGCGCCTACTACCTCGGCACCCTCACGCTTGGTGACAACGGCGACGTCAACTTCACCGCTGTCCCTGAGCCGTCCACCTACGCTTTGCTCGCCTTGGCCGCGGCCGGCCTGGGTGCGCATGTCATCCGTCGTCGTCGCCGTCAAGCGAATGCATAATTCCACAACCAAACCCAACATCCACAAACAACTAATACTAATACCATGAAACTCAAAACCATCCTCGCCGCTACTCTTGCGGCCGGCATCACCTCGTCAGCCCTGGCGCAGACGACGGAAATTACGATCACGGGGGCCACGGCCTTCCGCCAAGCCTCCATGCAAGCCATCTATAACGCCTACTCCTCGGTCGGCGCCCTCGGCAACACCTTCAACGTGTGCCACGACTTCACCGGGAATAACCTCTCGCAGCTGATCGCCTCGAATAAAGCGGTCTTCTCGGGCACCTTCCCCGGTATCACCGGCACCACCGTGATCCGCACATCGTTCAACGGCTCCGCTGAGGGCTTGAACGCCATCGCGGGCAACAACAATCCGACGTACCTGCAAACTGCGGCACTGCTAAATACGGGCAGTATCCAAGGAAGCACGACGACGCCTACCCAAACCCTCCGTCCCAAGTTCAGCTTCTCCGACGTCTATCAGAGCACGACTCCGATTGACAACGAGGTGCTCCAACCGGTTGGTGATTCCACCGTCGGTGTGGTGACTTTCGCCATGATTGCCAACGAAGGTGCTCCGGCCGATCTCACCAATGTCACTGTCCAGCAAGCGCGCCAACTGTGGACTTCCGGCATCCAGCCCTTGTCGCTCTTCACCGGAGATCCGAATGACACGAGTTTGGTCTTTGCCACGGGCCGCAATGACGGTTCCGGCACACGTGCTGCTTATTTAACTGAGTGGACCTACGGTGTTGCCAACTTGGTCAACCAATACATCACGACTAAGAATGGAAACTCTACCGCCATCACGCGCATCACCCTCGTGCCTGCCAATGGTCTCGGAAGTGGTAACTTCGAGACGAGCGGCGCAAACAACGCCTCGACCTTGTGGGGTAACTCCGCAACTGGCAATGGTGGCTATAGCAGCAGCTCGGCCCTCCGCACCGTGATGGGTCTTCCCAGCACGAGTGTAGATGTTTACAATGGTGTCGACAATTCGCCCGATATCTCAGGAGCTAACATCCTGCTCCTGACTTGGCTCTCTACAGCGGATTCTAAAAATGCTGCTGCAAATGGTGGAAAGATCCTGACGTACAACGGCGTAGGTGTGACCCCAATTGATGCCGCAGGTTCTTATTTGAACTCTGGTTTCAACGAAGCGGACTTCAAAAAAATCGCCAACGGTGCCTACTCCGCTTGGAGCTACCAGCACCTCTACTACCACGGTTCGCTGACGGCCAATGAGCAAACGTGGTATGATGCGATGAAAGCCACTTGGATCCCAGAAGGCCTTGGACTCACATCCAACGGCTTGGAGTTGGGTGACATGGCGGCGAGCCGTCCAAACGACGGCAGCCCAATCGTCGCACCGTTCTAATACCGCGAAAC
>CALAPX010000195.1 GCA_937888355.1 uncultured Spartobacteria bacterium | reverse complement strand
ACGAAACCGAGCGGACGCCGATAGTCATCAGTGGATGCATCGGCCCTCGCGGCGACGGTTATGTTCCCGATCGCGCCATGTCGGCGCACGCAGCAGAGATCTACCATCGAGAACAAATTGAAACGCTCGCTGGTTCCGCAGCGGATATGGTGTGCGCCATCACGATGAACTACGTGGAAGAGGCCATCGGGATTGCGCGTGCGGCTCAGCGAGTCAGCACACCCGTCGCGATTTCCTTCACCGTCGAAACTGACGGCAAACTTCCGACGGGTCAGCAGCTGAAGGCTGCGCTTGAACAGGTGGATGACGCCACCTCGGGCTATCCCAGCTACTACATGATCAACTGCGCTCATCCGACTCATTTCGACAACGTGCTTATCAAGGGAGAACGGTGGGCGCAGCGAATCCACGGTCTTCGGGCAAACGCCTCCCGCATGAGCCACGCCCAACTGAATGAAGCCCCCGAGCTTGACGCTGGCAACGCGACTAAACTCGGGCAGGAATACGCAGACTTGAAGAAACGCTTACCGCAGCTGAACGTGATGGGTGGATGTTGCGGCACCGATCATCGGCACATCGAACAAATTGCGTCGGCCTGCCTGCCACTATTCCGAAATGCGACCGAACCAGGCGCTCCAGCGGACGTCTCTGCCTTTGCTTCGCTACGGCAGAGTCGCCGCTGAGCTTATGCGTTAGGCCAATAATTAAAGATCATAGCTTTAACATGAAGCCAAACGACCACAGGCCGATGAAGCGACTTATTCTCTTCATTGCCATCATCTTTACTACAACATTGGTTGTATCGTGGCTGAACTACCCGTTGATGATTTTCGGCACACAGCGGATTGCGCAAGGCATTTGGTTTACCTGCCTCGGATTAGCTGCGGTTTCATCCTTTGCTTTTGTCATGATGTTTATTCGCTGCACTTGGCTGCTGACCCAGAGCCGCTGTTCAGCCACGTTAGCTTTGTGTCCGCTTCTTTTATTGACAGTCTTTGCCACAGCATGGTTCTATTACTTTAAATTCCTTGAGAGGATGCCATGATTATCTCAATTCCAAAGCATAGGAAAATACCCAGACGCATAAAGGCGAACAAGACGAGACACGCAACCCCTATCAGCCGCCCTGTTTTCATGATCTTCCGTAGTTTAAACCTCAACTCCGTGATCGAAGCGCACCCTCGCTGATAGGGGTGCGTGCTCTTTTACGTTGGGCAGGAGAAGATGATGAAAAGAATTACATTATCGATGACGTGTGCGATGGCGACTTTTCTGGGTGTCATGACATGCCTCGGTGACGAATCGGCCACTGATCAGACATTCAACTTCGTTGTTACCAATCGATTCGGGCAAAACATCCTGCTGATCGGGCCGGAGAAGAAGGATATTCGGATCGGCGTACTGGGCAAGACATTTACCTCAGCAAACACCTCCGCGGCGGAACGGGTGCGATGGCCCGTTGGCAAGTGGACGACGACAACATGTCCCCCTGATACTCCGAGCTACTTGAGGCCGCGCAATCGGATTCTTCTGCGAGAGATATGATCATCGGCCACGAGCTCGGACATATCAAAGCGGGACATCTCAACTTGCGATGGCTAAATGCGCCAGCCTTGTTCATTCCGTTTCTGGGAAGCGCGCTATCTCGTGCGCGTGAGTATACGTGCGACCGATACGGCCGACTTGCAGCGGGTGACAGAGACGGCGCGGAGCTTGGATTAATCGTGTTGGCAGCCGGGGGCCGGCTGGCGAGGGAGGTCAACAGAGAAGAGTTCCAGCAGCAAGGCGGTGAGATCTCCGGGTTCTGGATGTCATTTGCAAACCTACTCGCTTCCCACCCGCCACTGACCAAGCGCGTCGCCGCTTTGCAGGACTTCGACATCTAGCTCGCTCGCGCGGAGGCGTCTAACAAGCGGTTGAAGCTGACACGGCGCGTAAGTCGCCTGTGTAACGCCATTCCGCGTTGGCGCCGTGCAGCTTAACCTTGAGACGTTACACAGCAACCACAAGAAAAGAGCAACCCAATGTGGTTTCAGAACGCTCGCGTCCACGTACACGAAACTGCGGCAACGGTGACACACCAATGTCCAAACTGCTCCAACACCGTCGAGTTCAAACTGTTATGGAACAAGGCGAGCCCCGGACATGACATTCCCATTGTCATGTGGTTCACTGACAAGGCCACGATTACGACACATAAACAGTACCATCTTGGCTGCCCAATTTGCGGATATGTGGAGCGGATCGACAAAAACGTCGCGATGGGCCTAATTGCCGAAGTAGAAGCGAAATGATCGTCTTCGGATGGGGATCGGGCGCGAAGCAACTCGGCACTGGCTTTGTGACGACATGCCAGAACTGCAACAACACCAATCCGTTCATCGTTGTTGAATCGAGCAAGAAGATCACCGTGTATTGGATCCCTGTCGCCAAATGGAGCAAGAAGTACTTTTACGTTTGTCCCATATGCTCACAAGGCTTCGCCGTCCCCACAAGAGAACTTGCGCAGCGTATTCTCGCATCCGCATTTCGAAACCCAATCGAGCCGGACCCGGCACTGATTAGTGACCTTCAGGCGGCTATGGACTCAACCGAATAGGCTAAGACCATCGAGTCGGGCTGTGTAACAATCGGTTCAACCGGAGCCGCGGGCCGCGCGGTTTCTGAAATCAACGTTGGTTGGCCGCGGCCCGGTTAACCGTATCGTTGGGCAGATCAAACACCGCCGAGGAACTACCGATGCACGGTATGCGTGATTTCTTCTCCTTCATCCACGTCGCTGGCTACATCGGCCAAGGACTGCTGTTCGCGTACATCGAATACCTCATCCTTCGAGAGAACATCGTCCAGATCATCAATCCTTTACTTCATGTAGGGGTTCTCGTCGTCATGATCCAAACCGTTTGGTTCTGGTTGTTCCTCGCCATGTCGGTATTTGGCTACTTCTCCGCACAAGGTGCTCAGTCTCACATCGACAAAGAGAACCATACGTAATCAAGAAGGAACTCTCCGCAAATGGAAACGCAACTTTGCTCGGCAATCGCCTCTCATCTCATCATCGAGTTCGACTACGATGGCCACCACCGCGTCGCAAATCCTCACACTGTGTTCATCGCCAAAAACGGGAATGCAACTCTCGAAGCCTGGCAAACCGGAGGCACATCCAAACACACTCCGCCGCCGGATTGGGGCAACTTCAACATCACAAAGATCACCAATCTCGTCATCACTGACGCACAATTTCCAAGTCCGCAACCGGATTACAACTCTGCTCGACACTCGGACTGTCGATGTCACCTGTAACAGGTTCCATCGCCAGAAAATCATCCTGAGTCCAGCAACGAATATGTTGCCCAACTTCCAGTTTGTGCTGGGCATATCCGTGCAGCACAAGCCCCGATGTCGGGCCAACACCTTGGTTTGTGCAAACCACTTTGGCGTCGTGTGTTTCCACGGCGCAGCACCACAACCCACCACGCTCTTCGCCGCCGCCAACAACAATGCCACGCATGAAACTGTCTGGCGTCAGCCACCGCAAAGTGCGTCCCGCCGCAGAAGGATCATCACCAGAACAAGAAGAACCATAAACCAAAACACGCCCAACAAGCGGTTCAAGCGGAGCCGCAGTTGGCCGGGTTTCCGGCTGATTCAAGTCTGTCGTGTCACTCATCGTTTTCTCCTTGTTCGCGGCCAACTGCGGCCCGCTTAACCTGAGCGTTAGCCGTCTGAGCGGCGCTCTTCGTCCGACGCGCTATCTCACCAAGCTCCGCGCCCCCGCCGCCCGTAGGAATCTCGATCACACGCTGCCCGTGCTTTTCGAGCGCAATGCTCGCGATGCGGTCGGTCTGGCAGATACGTCCGGGACACCGTTTGATTTCGCGCAGTGCCGCATCCAGCGCGAGCCACCGTTCCCCGACCATCGCGCGGGCCTCATTCGAGGCATCCAGCGCGGCCAGTGCCTCGTCCCGTTCCTTCGTAAGCGATTGCGTGATTTGAGCGAAGATTCCGCTGGCAGCCGCCAGTGCAATCCGCGCTTCGTCCCGTTCTTTTATTGCGGTTTCAGTGTCCATTTTGGTTCGTGGTTTGTTGTTGGGCGTCTTCGCCTCCGTCGTAGCAGCCGCACGGCATTTCCTCGCTGTAGTCCATCGTGAGTTTTATCCCAGCCGGTCGCTGATGCGGACGTTAGATTTTGCGCGCCGCTTCGATGCGGGGCGTTTCCTCCCCGCCTCCGCCAAAGATAGAGCGGAATCCGCGTCGTAGCCCGGTCGTAACTTTGATACGTCTAATCCATGTCGCGCCGCACGCGTTGCTGCTGCCTCGCGAGTGGTATCCCATAGCCGTTTGGTTCCGACCAGCCATAGCTTCATTTCTCCGCATGTGAGTTGTGCTTGCATGTCTCAATATACCATTTCGGGTTTTCGCGTTTTTCGATTTTGGGGGCTTTTGCAGTCATTCGACTCTGAAAGAAAAAACTGTTTGACACGTTTTTTCCAACCTTCCTCCCGCTCCACTCAGGAGCGAAAGCGCGGCTCTGATCCGGCAAAATCTAACCACGTCTTGCAGCGAACTCGCCTCGGCTCCTGTTGTCGCGGTCATGGTGATTCGTTTCCTTTCTCGCCTTGCGAACGCGCCGCTTCCGGCGAGTCGCTGAAGACGACGTTAGGCCTACAGATCATGCGCGTCGATCCGTTGAGCTGGTGGAAGAAAGAATTCGGAAATGTCGCTCCGGTCGGATTTGTTTTGAGGCAACATCTGCAAGCTCACTGGGTGCGGTTCCACTCACTCCCCGAGTCAAAACGATACCCTGAGAGTGTATCCGAATACGCCGAGCTGATACTCAGACACACACACAGGTGACTGACGCTTTGTTCACTGAGGCGGAACAGATATTTGTCTTTCGGTCGCGCATTGGCGAGACGGATGAACTGAACACTCTCGGGGGCACTTCGTTATCCGACGTAAGCGTCGTAATGCCTGTTCCATACGAGGACGAAGAGTACTTGGTGGTCCGAGCTGGTGCGCTACAGTGGAAGCCCCCGCTCTTTGATGCAATCGTACGGGACATTGCTGATGACATAGAGGCCCATGTGACATTTGTTTCGCCTGCTACGCGAAACATCTATGCTCCTTACGACGGCGGAATGGATGTCTTTCCTTTCGCAGTGTCCCCGTCATCCCTGAAAGCGCGGTTTGGAGCCTGGAGATCACGTCGTGCAGACCAGCTGTAGGCCTGACCAGTCGTTCCAGCCGACGTCGCTCTCGTCGCTTCGCTCCTCGTGCGCCGCGGCTGAACTCAATCGTTAGGCTGCATGAAGTTCCTCGCGCCATCCAAGAGCCACATTTGGATTTTGCCGCTGTGTTGGCTACTGACGGCAGCGTGCTGGTCATTTCCGATTTGGAAGGACTCGCACAGTGCATACACCTTCGGCGGCCAAGCGGAATGCTGCGGTCGATTTTGGTGGCGCACCGAGAGTGGAGGGTTGGTCAGACATTGGTGACCTCGTTGAGGTTATGAAATAGCGAGCGTCAAGGGCCTGTCTTTAGAAACGCAGGCTTCTTCGTCAGCAGCTTTTTGAAACGTGGCGTCAGACGGATTGATACGAACCAGCAATCGGCGACACCATTCACGTTAGAAAATCAATAGAAACGGATTCCTTTTTCCTGCATCGACGGGATGCCTCGTGCGTCTGAGGCGAACAAAGGCAGACGATTCGCACATCTTTCCACTCCTCGTTGAACACCATGCGACTGCCCAGCGGAATCCGTAGATCCTCGAGGATCAAAAACTAGGACACCTGTTCGCGCTGACGCAGTGCCGCCCGTTTGATGTTCACCAAACGTCGAAACCGGGGGCTCGCTCGTTTTCGTTTCGCTACCAGGCTTGCTGGTACAGGTCCACGATCTCCTCGGAATCGGGAACTCGCGGGTTGTTTTGTGGGCTACCTGAAGCGAGTGCATCCTCGGCCATCTTGGGCAGCAATGTGCGGAATCGCGTCTCTTCGAGGCCGAGGCAATCGCGCAGACGCGGGAGTTGGAGATCCGTATTGAGTTGTTCCAAGCGGACGACCAGTGCGTCGGCGGCTTGTGAATCCGTCGCCTCGGGATCGCAGCCGCCGAGTAACCGTGACACGTAGGCGTAGCGGGAGAGTGCGCTGGGCAATGAGTAGCGGGTGACCGTTGGCAACAGAACGGCGTTCGACAGCCCGTGTGGGAGATAAAACAGCGCGCCAATCGGACGACTCATGCCATGGACTAAGCAGACGCTGCTGTTTGCGAACGCCATGCCTCCCTGACAGGCCGCCAGCATCATGCCGGCACGGGCTTCTGGGTGGTTCGGTTCGCGATACGCCGTCCGCAGATGCCGCCCGACCAGTTGAATACACGACAGGGCAAGTGCATCCGTCATGGGATGCGCTTTCCGCGAGACATATGCTTCTATGCCATGCGTCAGCGTATCAACACCGACCGCCGCAGTGAGTCTCGCGGGCATCGTCAGCGTCAATTCGTAATCGACCAACGCGACGCTCGGCAGGAGATTAACGCTCAGGAGCATCATCTTCACATCCCGTTCGGTATCCTTGATGATGGTGACTTTGGTGACTTCACTACCCGTGCCGGCGGTTGTGGGAATCGCGATCAATGGCACACCCACGCGAGGAATCTTGTGGTAGCCGGCGTATTGGCAGAGCGGGAGGGCATTCGTGGTCAGGACGCTGATGGCCTTGGCGGCATCGATCGGTGAACCGCCGCCAACCGCCACCAGTGCCTCGCAACCCTCTGCACGAACCC
>CALAPX010000194.1 GCA_937888355.1 uncultured Spartobacteria bacterium | reverse complement strand
TTCCTCTTGGCGCTGGATGTAGCCGGCATATTTCAGATCGGTTTCCGTCTGCAACCACACATCGGCAGGGAATTGTGATGCGATTGCATCCGGTAGATTGATATAGGAATTTTCAGGGCGCTTGAGCCAAAGGGCCAACGAAATCGTGTCCACTTTGAACTCGCCAAGGCGCGCTTTGAGTTCCGTTATTCGTGCCGCCTTTTGCTGGTATCTGGCAGCTCTCATACCTTCAACCAAGCCCAATTCCAAAGCCTTTCCGGTAAGACGCATGTCGGCGTTATCCTGCCTTAAGAGAAGGCGGTACTCCGCTCGACTTGTAAACATACGGTAGGGCTCCGGTGTGCCACGTGTGACAAGATCGTCCAGCATGACACCGAGATAGCCTTCGTGCCGAGCAATCTCCAAGGCCGGGCGTCCAAGGCGTTTCAACGCGGCATTTGCCCCCGCAACGAGTCCTTGCCCTGCCGCCTCTTCGTACCCGGATGTCCCATTGATCTGGCCCGCAAAATAAAGCCCAGGGAGGCGCTTTGTTTCCAAGGTGGTATGAAGCTGTGTTGGGGGACAGTAGTCATACTCGACCGCATATCCCGGGCGAAGAATCTCAGCATTTTCGAGGCCGGCGATACTTCGAATAAAAGCGTATTGGACATCGAAGGGCAGGCTGGTGGAAATACCATTCACATAAATCTCGTCGGTGTGCCTTCCCTCAGGCTCGAGAAAGAGCTGGTGTTGATCCTTGTGGGCGAACTTAACCACCTTGTCCTCGATACTTGGACAATAGCGCGGGCCGATACCTTCTATGACTCCCGAATACATCGGAGACTTGTGGAGGTTCTCCCGAATAATATTGTGGGTTTTTTCGTTCGTGTGCGTGATCCAACATGGAATTTGGCGGGCGCAGAATTCCCCGTCGCGCCATTCATTCAAAGTGTGCAGATCATCCTGACCGCGTCGGATCGTGTCGGCCATATAGCTGAAAAGCGGTGGCGGATCATCACCATGCTGGGGATCACATTTGGAAAAATCGATGCTTCCGGCTAGCAGTCTACAAGGCGTTCCCGTTTTGAAGCGTTCGACCTCAAACCCCAAACCACGCAAGCAATCGCTGAAGGTAGACACTGTGTCGCCAAGTCGCCCGCCTATTTGATTGCGTAGGCCGACATGGAGCAACCCACGCATAAAGGTCCCTGTAGTGACCACCACAGCAGCACTATTGAAACGGATACCGAAGCTTGTTTCTACTCCTTCCACGCCATTGTCGCCTTTAATCAAATGCGAGACATTCGCCTGCTTCAAATCAAGTCTGGGTTGCCGCTCAAGAAGCGCTTTGATTCGAAATTGATAAGCTTTTTTATCACACTGCGCCCTTGGGGCACGAACACTCGGCCCTTTTGTGGCATTGAGCATACGGAATTGAATGCCGGTAGCGTCCGCATTGAGGCCCATGATGCCACCTAAAGCATCGATCTCGCGGACCATGTGACCCTTCGCAAGCCCGCCGATCGCAGGATTGCAAGACATTTGCCCCACCGTGTCGGCGTTTTGCGTCAGGAGGAGAGTTTCACACCCTAGGCGAGCGGACGCCAGAGCAGCCTCGATACCGGCATGCCCGGCACCAATCACAATCACATCGTAGGGCTTTGGGTAGACAAAATCGCTCAAGTTACTCGTTGGCTATGCCGTGCTCAGCCAGCTTTTTAATTAGTGCCTCCGGTCCCAAGCTGAAGCTGTTTTTAAGGACAATATCGCCTGCGACAAAATTATCAAATGTGCCACGCACGGCGATTTTTTCACCTTGGATCATAAACGAATCCTTGTGGAGCACATCCCCGTTCCAATTTGTTTTATACACGCTGGCCTTCATTTCGTTGTTTGCAATCAGCACACCGCTGGAGGGAATAAAATCGGGATCGAACTGCGCCCGGACACAAGGCGTTTCACCCAGCGGCGACTGCATTATTATTGAAAGAGGAAGTCCCTCGTTTCCCCCTTCCTGAGTGATTTTTCCTAGCCGACCATACACACAAATTTTCAAGCCATTGTATTTCTGAAGGGCAGAGGTCACGGATTGCGCAAAGTCGCCAACGATCGTTTCAAGGGTCACAAAACCATCGGCGGGCAGAGGTGACAAATCAGTTTGCGCGATCAATTTAGGGCAAATAAGAAATAGAACAGCGAGTGCCCATGAGAATCTTTTCATGAATTT
>CALAPX010000193.1 GCA_937888355.1 uncultured Spartobacteria bacterium | reverse complement strand
CCTGCGACGCATCTATTCCATGGATTTCCGCAAAAAACTCCGTCGCTACATGGGTTGGTGGGGGCTTCTCACAAGTTGCCTTGCCGCTTTGTTGCTTTCCGGGTGTGAGACTTTTTTTCATGCACCCTATATTTCCGGGGGGCGTCTTCAGCCTGCTGGATTTTTCGATACTGTGATCGTCGATGCCGGCCATGGTGGACATGACAGCGGGGCAAGGTCCGTAAAGGGATTGCGCGAAAAGGATCTTGCTTTGGATACTGCCAGGCGTGTTGCCACGATGCTTCGTGGCGCAGGCCTGCGAGTGATCGAGACGCGCACAAGCGATTATTTTGTCACTCTCGACAAGCGGGTTTCCATCTCCAATCGCCAACGGAATGCAATTTTTGTGAGCATTCATTACAACTGGGCAAGACGATCTAAAGCGCGCGGGATCGAAACATTTTTCTATGGCGGTAAGTCATCGCGTTTGGCTGCGAATATTCAAAAAGAGTCGCTTATGGCGTACCGTACTGAAAATCGAGGCATCAAATACCGCGGCTTTTATGTGTTGAAGAATAACAATCGTCCCTCTGTGCTTTGTGAACTTGGTTTTCTTTCGAATTACGGCGAAAATAAAATCGTTCAAAGCTCCTTCACTCGTCAGCGATTGGCCAAAGCAATTGTCGATGGAATTCTTGCAGAAAAAGCGGGGAGATATCCTTAGCTTGTTGGTGTTGGGTTTTCCTTGTTCCCAGTGGGAGTGGGTCGGAAAGTGTTTGAGTGATGACTACTGCCCGCCATGCGTTTCTGGAAACTGGCACACCAGTTTCAAACAACCCGTCGATTCTTTCCTGGGTCGCTGAGATCGCTGAGCTTGCTTCCCCTTCTTCCATTCACTGGTGCGATGGTTCCGACGCGGAGGATCAAGTCATGCGGGAGGCGATTGTCGCATCTGGTGCTGCCGTTTGGTTAAACCCCGAACTCCGTCCTAACTCTCTTTTGGTACGCAGCGATCCCAGGGATGTGGCCCGTGTCGAAGAGCGTACCTTTATTTGTTCCCGTTCAAAAAAGGATGCCGGTCCGACCAATAACTGGGAGGCGCCGGATCTCATGAAAGCCCGGCTCAAATCGCTATTTTCCGGATGCATGAATGGGCGGACGATGTATGTCATCCCATTCAGCATGGGTCCGGTCGGATCACCGATTGCAAAATATGGCATCGAAATATCTGACAGTCCCAATGTCGTGGCGAACATGCGCATCATGACGCGTGTTGATTTGCGGGTCTACGATTGGATTGAGCGCAGCGGGGGATTTGTAAAGTGCCTTCATTCAGTCGGGTGTCCATTGGCGGCAGGGCAAATGGACGTTCCTTGGCCATGCAATCCCGAACAAACCTATATCACGCATTTTCCAGAGGAGCGTTTGGTAATGAGCTTCGGGTCGGGGTATGGCGGCAACGCCTTGCTTGGTAAAAAGTGTTTTGCCTTGAGGATTGCCTCAGCCATGGCCCGCGATGAAGGGTGGATGGCCGAACACATGTTGGTCATGGGGGTAAAATCTCCCGATGGGCAGAAGAGCTATGTCACCGCTGCGTTCCCCAGTGCCTGCGGGAAGACGAATTTCGCGATGATGGTGCCGCCTGCTCATATGCGGGATGAAAACTGGGAAATTACATGTGTTGGAGATGATATCGCATGGATCAAACCTGGTGCAGATGGTCGTCTCCGCGCCATCAACCCGGAAGCGGGTTTTTTTGGTGTCGCACCAGGCACATCATATTCAAGCAACCCGATCGCCATGGACTCGATCAAACGCGACACCATTTTCACCAATGTCGCGCTTACCGACGAGGGAGATGTGTGGTGGGAAGGGATGACCAAGGAGGCTCCGGCACATTTGCTCGATTGGCATGGCAATGACTGGAGCCCTGGGCAGGTCGATGCCGCCGGGAAACCTATATTAAGCAGCCATCCGAATAGCCGATTTACCGCTCCGATCAGAAACTGCCCGGTGATCGACCCGGAATTCGAGAACCCTGACGGCGTTCCTATAAGCGCAATTGTGTTTGGTGGCCGCCGTTCCACAACGATGCCGTTGATCTGCCAGGCCTTTAATTGGTCCCATGGAGTTTATCTCGGTGCCACGATGGGTTCGGAGACCACTGCCGCTGCGGCAGGGTCAGTAGGGCAAGTACGCCGAGATCCGATGGCGATGCTTCCTTTCTGCGGCTACAATATGGGTGACTACTTCGCGCACTGGCTCGAAATGCGCAAACTTATCAAATACGTGCCACGCATTTTTCATGTGAATTGGTTTCGCAAAAACTCCAAGGGGGAATTCCTTTGGCCCGGCTTTGGGGATAATGCCCGCATCCTTGCATGGATGGTCAAGCGGTGTCGGTTCGGGGCTCATGCGTTGGAGACCTCTATCGGCTGGCTCCCTGACTACGATGACCTCGACATGCATGGGATCGAGGAGAAGGTTTCGCCGCAATTGTTCGCTCAGGCTCAGAATATTGACACCGCTGAGTGGCACCGCGAACTGCTGTTACAGGACGAGTTATTCATCAAACTCTATAGCGACCTGCCAAAGGAGATTATCTTCCAGCGCGAGTTGCTTATGTCACGGTTGTAGGCGCAGGGTTCTCCTTGTGGGATGAGTCGGTGCCTGAGTCTAGCCAGTTGATGAAACGCTGGGCTGAGGCGAGGGAATTCATGACAGGGATTCCGCCCAACGTTCTTACCCTCTCGGCATCAGAGGCCTCAAAGACCCGCGCCAAGATCGGAATGCCGTGTACAAGTCGCAAGACACTTTCGGCGTCGGTGACGCGTCGCATTGAACAGAGAATCGCCTTGGCATGATGCGCGCCGGCAGCATCGAGAACGTGTTTTTCAGAGCCGCATCCCAGCACGCAGCGGACATTCATCTCCTCGAGCTGTGAAATAATCGCCGGATCGTCATCCACGACAACCACAGTATGGCCTGCATCTGAAAGCTCCTTAAGAACCCAGCGGCCGGCTGCCCCGAATCCCAGCATGATGACATGCCCGCGGGTTCTGAGGTGTGCCTTGGTGCGACGGCGAATCGGGAGGGTATGAAGGATCCACGAAGTTACACGCTCGGTGGCAAGGAATGGGGTGGGCATCATGCTGATAGCGGTGACAAGCGCCACAAGGCCGAATGTTTCCGCCTCGATATGGCCAGCTCCCAATGCGGCCAAGGCAATGACGAGTCCAATTTCTCCAGCTTGCCCTGTGAGAAGTCCACATTCGATCGCTGGGCGAGCGGTGAGCCCACATCTCCTTGCAAGAATAGCGGTGATCAGGGGGCGCCCGATGACAATGATGGCGATGAGGCCTACGGCAAGGGGCCATTGAGAGATGTCGGGAATGTCGGCAAAGTATCCCAGGACCACAAAGAAAAGGGCGGTAAAAAAATCACCCAAAGCCGCAATTTGAACACGGAGCAGACCGCTTGTTGGAAACCTGGAGATAGAAATTCCCGCCGCAAATGCCCCCACAACAAGCGGCAATCCAAAAAAGGAGGAAGCTCCCACCAGTGAAAAAAGCATGGCGAGCATCAGCATGAGGAGTGTTTCCTCGCCCGGTCTGAGCGTCGCAACAACCCATGGAATAATGGTCGACTGGAGAATCTGTGCCGCACCAAGAAGAAGAAGGGTCCCACCGATAATGCTGGGGACTGCATTCCACCCTCCTGGAAATGCATGGAGGACAACGAGGACGCCAATAAGCAGAAAGTCCTGAACGATCTGGATTGCTGTGACAAGACGTCCAAAGGGCTCAAGGGTCTGGCTCAAGCGGCGGAGTTGTCTCAGAGCGACAATGGTAGAAGACCCAGCCAGTGCACAGGCGATATCGATCGCCGCGGGAGTAGCCACCTCATGGAAGCGCGCCCACAGGAAGACAGCGCCAGCAGTTGCGGCCATGGGAAGAAGGGTCAAAATGAGAATGCGTCGAGTTCCGGAGCGAAGCCGCTGGGGATTGAGTTCCGCTCCTGCAAGAAAGACCAGAACGGCCACTCCGAGTTGAAGTGCCTCTGTGGCGATTTCCTCCGTGCCATGGATCCCGGAGGCGCCGAGAAGCCAACCGCCGATCAAATACAAGGGAACAAGTGGCATCCCTGTAAACCGCGAAACGGCACACCCCAGAGCAGCCACAATAAGGATAAGTCCAAGGGCGCTCATTGCTTCGTCAGACCCAGTTTTTGAAGTTCGCGTGATTGCAGCGCCACGCCATCGACTTTCGGAACAAGGAGAAAGCGAGTGTCCATGGCAATGAGGTTTTCCGTAGCCGAGAGGTCCATGACATTGGCGACGCAGGGGATGCCCGCTTCACGACAGCGGTAGGAGAGGAGATCATTTGTCTCCTCGATTTGAAGGGCGGTGATCAGCATCCGAGCATGCTTTAATCCTGCCTCCTCCAATGTTGCGGGATCCCCTGCATCCCCAAGCATCGTGGCACAGTCGAGACCCGCGATCTTGTGAGGATCGGTATCCACAGCCAGCACTTGGTGCCCACGATCATGAAGGAGGCTAGTGATTTCACGGCCGAGCGTATTGATGCCTACGACAATGAAGTGGCCTGAAAAATGGGTCTCTTCTTCTGGGGAGCCTCCATCGCGAGGCTTTGGAAAGATTTTTAAGATGCCGCTGGCTTTAACGATACGGAAGAGTGTGTCTCCACCCAATGACATGTATGAAGAGATGGATATCGTTACCAATCCAACCAGCGCGGTAATTGAGAGGATCGAATCAGACACGAGGTTGCTCTTTGCTCCCATGGCTACAAGGATGAATGAAAATTCACTGATCTGAGCAAGGGTGGTGGAAGCAAGAAATGCGGTGCGAGTGTTGTAGCCGGTCCGCAGGATGCTCCAGAGCAGGATCAGCGGCTTGCCCAGCAGGGCAACGAGTGAAAGCAAGACCACGGTTCCTGCACTCTTCAGCGCGGCGCCAAGATCCATTTGGACTCCCAAGGAAACGAAAAACACGGCGATAAAAAAATTCATCAACGGATGCAGGCGGCGGTGGAGATCCTTGTTGTAGGGGAGTTGTGCGAGGCTCAACCCTGCCAAGAACGCCCCGATCTCAACCGAAAGGCCGAGAAATTGGGCTCCCAAAACAATCAGAAAACACCAACTCAGGCTCCAAATGACATTTGTCTCAGGAG
>CALAPX010000192.1 GCA_937888355.1 uncultured Spartobacteria bacterium | reverse complement strand
TGTGAAGGGCCTTGTCACGATGCCGCAGGGTCACGGTGACAGGTTCGTTGGCTTCGACTTGGAGTGAGAGGCGATCGAAGAGAAAGGGCGACTCAGCGGAGACTCGCAGGATGGTTTTGTCGTCGGTTCCAGGAACAATGTTGGCTGGTACTTGCTGGTAAATGGCGTCAGTGAACGCTGCGGACGATGGGGTATTCTTCGATTCGGTGGGGGGCTTTGCAGTGAGGCTTGCCAGATACTTCGAGATCAAGCCACGTTCCTCCTCGTGCTGGAGGCGCCGCTTTTCCTCAAAATAATCGTAGAATCGCATTTCATCCTGGCTCCATTGGTTGGCCTCCCTATAAGTGCCGCAAAATGGAACAAGCAGGTCCATCCAAGTCGCAAGCTTTTGGTATTCAACCTCGTTGAGAGAGACGCCGTGATGTCCTTTATCCAGCATTTTCAACAGCGGACTTTGAATCGCTCCGGAAAACTTTGGAGGCAGTTCCGTGGGCCGTGACATTTTAGAAATCCAAGTCACAAGGCCGCCTTCGGGTGTGTTGCTCTGGTAGTTTCCCGCCCGTTCGATCTTTGCGTTGGTGAGGTTCAGGTATGAGCGCGACCAATGGCGCTTGTTCATGGTGGCGTCTGCGACGGGAATGTCGCGCAAGTCCATGAGGTCGGGAGTCGCGCCGTTGTGGCAGTCGACGCAGCTTTTATTCAAAATTGGCTGAATATCTTTGGCGAAGCTGAATCCCCGGGTTTCTCCGTGGAAGGGTTGCAGCTTCTGCACGCCATGTTTCCAAGCGAGTGTGGGCTCTTTCTGGAACGGATGGTAGTTGGCGTTTCCTTTGTCATGGCAACCGACACACCCCTTTTGCTCGCCAGGGCGCACGGTGTCCCAGGTGCGCGTTGTTTGGAGGACTCGCCCGCGCGCATCCAAGACCTGCAGATAAATCGACTCATTCGCAGGTACTTCAAAGAGGACTGAGCCATCGTCGTGGATGTCAGCATCGCCGATGATTTCTTTGATATCCCAACTGCCATTTCCAATGCTGACAGGAGAGCTGTTGATCGAACCGCCTCCTTCGCCGCCGTTAATTGTTTGGCCAATGCCAGCGGCGCGGTAATTCAAACGCACAACGCGAAGCTTTTTGGCCTCGCCGCGGGGGACGCCATTCAGCCCGACACCCTTGTAGACATCGTGCACATAGAGTGTCCCTGTATTTTTGGTGTAGTCGACAGTATCGGGGATGATTGGTTGGGCTGGCTTGTTGCCGATGGCCACTGGACGTTGGATGCCGAGTGTCGTGTCGCCATGGAGATATTCCCGTTCGCCATCGAGATTCATCCAATAAAGGGCGTAGTCATTTTGATCGGCATGGCGTGGGACAGGTTCAAATCCCCAGTCCGGCTTGTAGCTGATGAGGAGTTCCGTTTCCGACAAGGGGAATGGATATCGAAACTGGTCAGCATGTTGTTGCGCCCTGTCCACGCGCTCGTAAGCCACCTCACGCACAGGCGAGACAAATTTCATTCCGATGCCTTCATCTCGACCTTCGCGCACATCAAGCACAACCAATTTCCCGTGCTGGCAAGTGTGGTGCCCGGCGGCGATCGCCATGACTTTGGGTGACCCTGGAATCGCCCGCGTGTGTAGAAGCGAGTTCGGAAACCATGAGTTTCCCCCATAGTAAACGCGTTGTGCCTGGCCATCGGGATTCATGGAAAAGACAGGATGCGGGTAGTTTTGGCCCCGGTCGCTGTAGTCCCAGCGCGTGTAACTGAGGCGGCCGTCATTCAAGACTTGGGGGTACAGTGTGTGGACTTGGTCGATGGCCAGCCGGCGGATGTATTCCCCGTCCGGGTTCATGCGGTAGAGATTCGAGATTTCCGTATACCAGCAGGGCACACTTTGTTCCGGGCGTGTCGAAGTGAACACAATATCTCCATCCGGCAGATAAACGGGTTCGTAATCCGCCCGACCGATCCCCTTCGTGAGTTGCCGGTGGGATTTGTCAGCGAGGTTGATTTCGTAAATGTGGTAGTCGTCCAAGCGATCCGACTTCTTCCATGCAAAAAGGAGTCGGGTGTTGTCGTAGGAGACATCGACATCGCGGATCATTCCGTGGGGGTCGTCAATGAGGTGCTCCACCCGGCCAAATGTGGAATCCCCATCGAAATGCAACAAGGTCAATCGAGCGCCAGGCTTGAAAAACCGTTCATGGCGTGCATCGGAAAGCCCCTCAGTATAGCCGATGAAGGATGATTGGATGCTATGCATCTCGGTAAACGCAAAGGGT
>CALAPX010000191.1 GCA_937888355.1 uncultured Spartobacteria bacterium | reverse complement strand
AAGGCGGCCTCCGAGACGGGTGGGAGGTTGGTTTCGAGGTGGCGGTGTGCGTTGATGGTTGTGAAGAAAATGGCGGCGTCTTCGATATCGTCTTCATCAATGGTCACGGGGGGCGCGCCTGCGATAAACTCGAGTAACGCAAAGCGGGCGGCGGGGATTTTTGCAAGCGGGGCCGGGGATTTACGGGAGCCGATGGATTCAAGAAATTCGAGGAAAGCCCACTCCTGACCGAGGCGGTCCCGTGAGTCGGATTCACTCCAGAAGTAATTTTTGAGAAGGAAGGAATCGTTGCCGCAAATGACTCGCCAGACGGTGTTGTTGCGCCCCCCAGGAAGCTGGATGATGTGGTGCGATTCTTTTCTCCCGAGATGTGACAGCATTTCTGCAGCGGCTTGGTCGGGAGTCATCACGCAATGAGGGTTTCGGAAGCCTCCAGCCAGGACCTTACGCGCGGACTGACTGTCCAGCAGGGATGTGAATCGCCGGGGTCGAAGAGATGGAAAACGGTTGTGGCGGGGAAACCATCGGTTGTCATGACCTCAGGCAGGTCATCAATGAGGGCGCGTGGTTGGAGGTCCGCAATTTTGGCTACTTTTGCAATTCGGCTATCAAGGAAGAGGAGTGGGAGATCTGCGAGGGGAGTCGTAGCTAGAAACGTACGGGCGGCTTCACGGAGGTCGGTGGGGTGGCCGATGGCGGGGAATTTTGTTTTATGGCTGACAATGACGAGATCCTCGCGGGCGGCGGCGATGAAATCAGCGCAACCGGGGAAGAGTTCGGCTGCGGTGATCTCTTTGCCGTAGGCGATGCCTTGAAGACACGTCCAGAGCGTGTTGCCGCCGGCGGCAATGGCAGTTGCCTTAATGGTGGATTTGTTGATCGGGGCAGTCTCGGGAAGGCAATCCAGTCGTGCCGCAGCGGCTGAAAAGGCGCGATCGTAGCAGATGATCGTGTTGTCGAGATCGATGGCGATCATCGCAGCGCGGCGGTGACAGATTTTATAATGCCTGCAGCGTCGATCCCGCAGTGGGCGCGGGATTCGTGTTGTTCGCCAGTGTCATGGAGAAAAATGTCCGGAATGCCGAGGCGTTGCAGTCGTGGAGGCGAGGAGTAGGTGGAAAGGACTTCGGCAATGGCAGAGCCGAATCCGCCGAGAATCGAATGTTCTTCCAGCGTGAATACAGGAGCTGGAAACAGTGAGGAGAGCGTTTCAAGATCGAGAGGTTTCACCGTGGCGCAGTTCCAAACGGCTACATGGATGCCGTTGGCTGAGAGGGCCTCAGCAGCGGCAAGAGCTTCATCCAAGATGGTTCCGCAAGAGAGAATGGTGGCGTCATTTCCTTTGCGCATGAGTTGCCAGCGGTTCGGTTGGAAATGCCGCCCTTCTGTCAGAACGGGCTCCCCCTTTTTTCCGATCCGAAGGTACGTGGGGGAGGATTGCTCAAATGTGCTGCGGAGGAGGTTGCGAAGCTCGGGGGCATCGGCCGGAGCGAGGACGCGCATTCCAGGAAGACAGCGCATGATTGCGATGTCTTCAAACGAATGGTGCGTCGAACCCAAAGCCGCATAGGAAAGTCCGCTCCCGGTGCCGATGATGGTCACGGGCATGCTGTGGTAGCACACATCCAGCTTGATTTGCTCAAGGCAACGTGTGGTCACGAAGGGGGTGATTGTGTAGCAGACTGGGCGCAGTCCGCTGGAAGCAAGCCCGGCGGCGAGCGAGATCATATTTGCTTCGGCCACACCGCAGTTGTGGAACCGCTCGGGCATGGCGGCTTTGAATTTGTCGAAAAGACGGTTCCCGATGTCGCCACTGAGAACGACGATGCGCTCGTCAGCGAGGGCGAGGCTCAGGATTTCGTCGGCAAAGGCGTTACGCATGGGGGGGAATTAGTTTTTGGTATACGGAACCGTGATCTTCTTGAGCATCGGAAAATGCTTCGAGTTCAGCGTGGCGAGAGTCAGATCATGAATTTGCGCTGTAGCGGCGACAAGGCAATCAGCCAAGCCACACCCATGGGACGCGCGGAAATTTCTCGAAAAAAGCCCCGCCAACTCAGCTATTTCTTGTGTGATGGGAAGGCATGTCAATGAGCTCAGAGTTTTGCCTAACTTGACCTGCTCGACTCCTGCACGAACTCCTTGATAGAGCTCTGCAATATTGATGGCGGAAACATGAGCCTCAGCGTGATTCTCTTCAATAAAGCCAATCGCTTGGTTGTAGCCTCGAAGGTAGTCGATCAAAATATCTGTATCGATCAGAGTAGACATTAGAAACGATC
>CALAPX010000190.1 GCA_937888355.1 uncultured Spartobacteria bacterium | reverse complement strand
CCTTCTCGAAATCTTCAATCTTGAAGAGGAGGATGTCTTCCGCATCGACGGCCCGCTGAACTTCTCCCGACTCATGCCGCTGGCAACGCAAATTGACCGGCCTGACCTACGTTATAAGCGCTTCACTCCTTGCACCGTGGTGTCCTTGGAGGCGGAATCAGATTTGTTTTACCATATCCGCAAAGGCGACATTTTGCTGCACCATCCCTACGACAGCTTCCAGACGGTGGTGGATTTTTTGGCACAGGCAGCGGAGGATCCGCACGTCCTTGCGATCAAGCAGACTCTCTACCGTACGAGTTCAGACTCGCCGATTGTGCACTCGCTGATTGCCGCTGCCCGTAATGGAAAGCAGGTCACTGCGGTGATTGAGTTGAAGGCGCGGTTTGACGAGGCTGCGAATATCAATTGGGCACGTCTCATGCGAGAAGCCGGTGTGGATGTGGTTTATGGCGTGACTGGTTTGAAGACCCACGCAAAGGCGATGCTCGTGATTCGCAGTGAAGGCGAAAAGATCCGTCGGTATGCACACATGGGGACAGGGAATTACCATCCCTCGACTGCTAAAATTTATACAGATCTCAGTCTCCTGACAGCGAGAGAATCTTTGACCACCGACCTTGCTGAGACATTCAATTGTCTAACTGGTGTGTCGAGATTTCCCTCCATGCGGGAGTTGATGGTGGCCCCATGGTCCCTGAATGAGGGTTTTACCAGCCACATCGAAAAGGAAATCGAGCATGCCATAGCCGGACGGCCCAGCGGGATTTATGCGAAGGTGAACTCGCTAGTGGAGGAGGGGATTATCCAAACACTCTATCGAGCATCTGCAGCCGGCGTGCCTGTCAGGTTGTTGGTTCGGGGCATGTGCGCCCTCAAGGTTGGCATTCCGGGGGTGAGTGAAAATATTGAAGTGCGTAGCATTGTCGGCCGATTCCTTGAACACAGCAGGATTTACCATTTTACAAATGGCGGAGAATCCGAGACCTATCTAGGAAGCGCTGATTGGATGCCTCGAAATTTGTTTCGCCGAGTGGAAACTGTTTTTCCGCTTCGATCTCCTGGCATGTGTAAGCATGTGATGGAAATCCTTGATTGGTTCTGGCGTGACAACGTGAAAGCCCAAGTGCTGCAGACCGATGGTACATACTCTTTTAGGAAGCGACTTTTAGAAGAACCGTTGTTTGACGCCCAAGCGGAATTCCTTGCAGACTCTCAAAATCGCCGCAAAGCACGGCATGCTCCCAATGATAAGGGGGGGATTTCCCTCGACACTCGGACCCCAGCGAAATAGTCGTCAACACACAATGAGCTCTCACAGTGAAATCACCCTCTTCAGGGAATGCGATGCCGTTCAGATTCCAAGCGGCCACCCAATTGTTCTTCCATCGGGAATGTCCGTGGTAATAACCCAGTCGCTGGGGGGCACCTTTACCGTTGCAACACCCGGAGGATTGGCTCGAATTGACATTAAAGATGCCGATGCCTTGGGATTGGATCCGGAAAAAGGAATTGAAAAAATCAAAGTATCAGGTGATCTCGACCAGGCAGTTTGGAATCAACTGAAGTCTGTATTCGACCCGGAGATTCCGGTCAATGTGGTCGACTTGGGGTTGATTTATGATTGTTCGCTGAATTCTGTCGACGGGAAAACCACGGTTCTCGTGAAGATGACGCTGACCGCTCCAGGTTGTGGCATGGGACCGACCATTGCTGCCGACGCACGAGCCAAGATTCTTGCACTTGAAGGCATCGACGAAGCCGATGTCGAGTTGGTATGGGATCCAGCATGGAACCAGTCGATGATCAGTGAGGCCGGCAAGATGAAGCTTGGAATCCTCTGACCCGGTTCATCATTTTCTTGATTTCGAGAACCAGAAGACGGCAAGACCTGCCGCAATGGCCATGGCGTTGACGAGATAGAACGGTAAGTAGATGCGTTCTCCGGGGAGGGGTAGTTCCACATTCATCGAAAAAACTCCTACCACAAGGTTCGCCATCATGATGGCAATTGTCCACAAAGTGAATTTCTTGATGAGTGTGTTCAGGTTGTGACTGACAATTGATGCGCGAGCATCCATGAGGCCCGCGATAACTTGGGAGTAGATCTCCGAGCGCCTGAGGCACTGCTGGTTTTCGATGATGATATCCTCGAGGATACCAGTTTGGTCATGGTCGAAGCCCAGTCTTCCCGCCAAGGACTTCATTTTGTCGAAAAGCGCTCCATTGGAGTTTATCGCATTTAGTATGTAAACGAGGCTTTTTTCCAATGCGAACATGTTGAGCAGATAGCGAGTCTCCATGGAAGTGATGATGCGTCGCTCGAGTGAGTCGGAGAGCATGTTTATGGCTTTCAGGTGACCTTCAAAGTGGCTGATGCTTTGATATAGGAGTCGCAAGACCACATCTTGGATCGAAAAAATCCGGAGTGGGGCGCGTCCTTCGAATAAGGGAGCATCGTCCGGCATGACGATCACCACGCGGTCTTCGTAAATAAAAACACCTGTAGAGGTGAGTTTGAGCAGAAAATTGTCATCCGCTGAAAAGCTTTTCGGGCGTTTGAAAATAAATGCGGCATGATCGGTCTCGAACTCGAGCCGGGAGAGTTCCTCTGGATCCAGGGAAGACTGCAACGTGTGGTAATCAATGTTGTAGTATTCCATGAGGTCAGCCTCGTCTTCAATCGTCGGGCTGTTGAAAACTATGATCTGGGCATCCGCTGGTTCGCATTTGACTACTGTCCCGGCTTCCTCGGCGACGCGGAAATACGAGCGTACCCCCCCCGGTCGCACCGTGAGCATGGTGTCGATGGATTCTAAATCGGTGAGGGGTGCCTCAATGCCTGCGAATTCCGACATACTGATCAATCTGCCGATTTTCAAAAGCACGTCGATGCGAATTTTTCATCTGCTTTTTTAAAGCCTGTTTACGAGGAAGCGTCATTGCATTTTTGGTGCAGGCATTGTTTCTTCAAAAGTACGGGCTAATCTCATGCGAATGCCTCGAATTCGTTTTCAAATAGTGCCGCCGATCGACCGTTCTCAGGAGTCGTTGTCAATTCTTGGAGTCCATGAGTTGCTAGGTGGCGGGGATGTGTCTCGTGCCATGGAGCTTCGCTGGGAGCCCCCATTTCATGTAGGCGAGATTGAAATTCCCCGAGGCGAGCATTTGAGGTTTCGCGTTATTCGAACCACTGGCAAGGCGTTGGAGGTTGATGCTTTCGGACGCCGAGTTGCTGAACGCGCTCATGAGGTATTTTTGGATGCCACCTTGGAATACATTGTCGCTGATTGGGAGGACAGATTTGCGGGGTGCTTGGAGGGCGTGACTGTGACTTCACGCCTTCTGGGTTGTGATCGGGAGTTGATGGTTTGGTTGCCTCCCTCTTATTTTAATCAGGAGTTCGCCCAATTCCCTCTAATCCTTGGCTTCGATGGGGCCAGGTTTTTTGATCCAAGGACGAGCCCTAGTGGAATCGATTGGGCCTTGGACGAGTGGGTGGGATTGTTGTCACGCCGGGGAGTGATGCCGGAAAGTATTGTTGTAGGGATTGTTCAATCGCTTGGCACTTCAGAGGAGGGGATTCCTTTGCGGGATGTCGAGTTGTCCGAGGAAAATGAAGGGAGAATGTTTACTCGGTTTGTTATTGAGGAGGTGGTTCCATTTTTGGAACAGCGCTATAGAACGATCCCAAAAGGTGCTGCACGAACGCTTATTGGAACGGGGTTGGGAGCGCTCCGCGCATTTTGGACGTCAATCAAGCACCCTGACGTCTTTAGCCGGACTGTCTGCCTTTCCACCTCATTCGAAGATATCTCGCAATCTATTCCCTCATCATCGCTCAGCTTGCTTGCCTTGGAGAAAATGGAATGCGCTCCCGGCATCGGACGCTTTTATTTCGATTATGGTGATACGGGTTTGGATGAATGTTATGAAATCTACCACTCGATACTGGGCGGATTGTTGAGCGAGCATGGATGGATCTTTGGGGGGGGAGATCTAGTAGTTCATCGCGTTGCCGGAGGGAGGCATGACGACTCCTCTTGGCGTCACCGCGTGGGAGATGCGTTGCGCTGGGTCGCGTCCTAAGCCTCCCGGTAGTGAAGACTGAGGACCTTGATCGACTCCCCGTTTTTTTCCGCTGTGTAAAAAAACAATCTTAGGGACATGAATCCCTGGATCCATTGGTATCCAGCCAAAGTCAAGAGGACATCTTGTTCACGGTTGCGATCCCTCAACATCAGTCGGCCAGGTCCGTATTTTTTATCCACATTCCTGCGGACTTCGTCAAAGAAGCGCTCATATTGAACTATGTCCCAAGTCTTGTTGCCGTATTGCAATTCTACTTCGGAAAGGCCTCCGTTTTTGAAATAAAAGACCGTGCGTTCCAAATGGCGTTGAGGGATCCCCTGAACAACAATCGTTTCTCCCCCCGATGTTTTTGTTCGTTCAACAATGTTCGCCTTTGTTCCTGAGAGGCTCTGTTCGATACGCTTCACTGGGTCGCCCCACTGAAAGTTGAATGGCACCTGAATCTCAGTCACGGCATGGGCGCCGGAACCCATTAACACGATAATGCATATTACAATTGAAAGCCGTGAAGTGGACATTTATTTGAATTTCCTCAGAACCAGCCTTCACGTCAACTGCCGCAATCGTGCCATGGACAAAATGGTTTTAAAAAAAACTCATTGCCAAGATTCTGAAAAAGGGCGAATACCCAGCTTGCAGAATTGATCAGGAATTGGTGGACAGCCCAGGAAGACACTTTCGGGCGGTTTGAAACCCGGAAGTCGGGAACAGACCTCGATCGTTTGCGAAAAGATACTAAAGTAATAATATGGGTACCAAACTCTATGTCGGCAATCTCTCGTTTAATACGACAGAAATTGCCATCCAAGACCTGTTCTCACAATTCGGCACAGTTTCC
>CALAPX010000189.1 GCA_937888355.1 uncultured Spartobacteria bacterium | reverse complement strand
ATCGATGGAAACCATCGAGGTGATCGTGCCTCCCATGGAAAAGCCGCTAAAGCCTAGCTTCCCGGCGTCGACTTCTGGTTGTTGCTCCAGGAAGGTAAGGGCGCGGCGTCCCGCCAGCGCGAGAATAAACCAGTTCGAATTCCGCGGGCTCATGATCGGGTCGATGCTGTGCTCGTCGGGCTGAAAGTCGCCCTTGTATTGTTTGCGTAACGCCTTGGCGTAAAACTGCGGTCCTTGGGTGGGATCGATTTTTCCCCAGTCCGTGCCCCACTTGTTTTCAGGATCGAGCTCAGGCTCAAGCGGTCGTCCCAGCCAGTTGATATCAACGGTGGCGAATCCTTGAGTGGCGAAGTAGTGGCCGCGCTCACGGTCGGCCTTCTGCCCGCCGCCGTAGCTCCACACAAAGGCGGGATTTTTTTTGCCGTTGTCCGGAAAGCTGTAATAGGCGGCGATGCGTGAATCGGCTCCCTTGAAGGTTCCGACCTTGAAGCTGATCAACCGGGTGACCACTCCATCCGCCTTCCATTCCTTGTGCACTTGGACATCGAGATCCTCTTTGCACGGGTCGTAGCAATTCCACAGCTCAATGGCATTTTGTGGAATCTGGTTTGGCGTGGGGTAGGGAATCAAACTGTCTTCCTGTGCCGGAGCTCCCAGTGTGCTGAGGGCTGTTGCCAGGGACCATGCAGCTCCCAGGAAAATGGCGATGGGCGCTGTTGAGCATCCTTTAAGTTTCATGACTGCGGTGCGTTTCATTTGTTCTGTTATAGTTCATGGCTGGATTTTGAAAAGCGATGCCGGAAGCCCCTCTTTATTGTACAGGTTGGCGCCTTCGGGGTTGGATGACCAAGCGTAGCGCACATCCAGCGGTTCGGCGATATCGTCGTGCCATACTTCCAGTGTATCCTGACCCACGATGTTCGCCTCGGCCCATTTCCATGCCCGATCGGCCCCGCAGATCTGAAAGTGTTTCAACGGTCCGCTGGTTTCCTTCGCCTCGGCCATTCCGGTTTTCTCCCCTGTCATGAGGCCGGAGCCTACCGAATCAAACGTGATGATCACCTTGCCGCCCTTCATTTCGTGGCTCTTGTAGAGTGGCCCACTGCAAACCGGGATGTCTTGCTTGTAATCGTTTTTCAATGCCCAAAGCGCGAGCCGTTTTCCTACGTCGATTTTATTGTGAGGATGCACATCATCGGCTTCACCGATATCGCTCAACACCGCCATGCCGGTATTTTTCAGGCCAAGTGTGCGGCGCTGTTGGTTGCAGACCGAAGGCCATCCGTCGTACTCAACCGATCCCAGTTTCGGTTTCGCATAATTCGCCAACTGCACGAAGTAGAATGGTGAGTCCCTCTGCCCCCAGAGCTCACGCCAACTGCTGATCAAGGCCCGGAGGTTGCGTTCATACTTGTCAGTATTGTGTTTGGAATTGGCTTCACCCTGATACCAGATCGCGCCCCTGATGGCATAAGGAATCACGGGGTTGACCATCGCATTGAACAATGTTGAAGGATAATCATGCCGGCGTTCTTTGTTAGTTGGCTTCGCCTTTTTCGGTGCCTCCTCAGCCTTGTCGCCGATTATATTTGGACCCTCCAGACTCTTGCCTTGGGTCTGGTAATATGCCGCCATTTCCTTGTCGCCTTGAAACGCTCCCGCCGGCATCCAAGCCTCGATGCGGGTCCCTCCCCAAGCGCACTTGATCAGTGCAACCGGAACATCGAGTTCCCGGCGAAGTTCACGCCCAAAAAAGTAGGCGGTTGCAGAAAATTCGGCGTTGGTTTTTGGATAAGATACAATCCACGAGCCCTTTAACGCATCCAGCGGCTCCAGTGGCGAGGTGTTCTTTTGAACCGTAAACTGTCGAAGCTGATCGTCCCTGGCTGTGGCAATTTCCTTTTTGACATACTCCGCAGCCTCTTGATCCACCGGCTTCGTGCGGCCAACTTTAAATTTGGCGAGCTTGAGCATCTCAAAATCCATATTCGACTGACCAGAGCAAAACCAAACCTCACCGGAGAGGACATTTTGTATCTCAATCGCGTTCTTTCCTTTGATTGTCAGCGTATAAGGACCACCCGCCTCTGGCGTTTGAAGGGGCGTGGTCCACTTGCCGGTTTCATCAGCTATTGCCGACGCTGACTCACCCCAAGATCCGATCACAGTTACCTTTTCTCCAGGATCAGCCAAGCCCCAGACCGGTGCCTTCGTCTCGCGCTGCAGAACCATATTGTCCGCAAAAATAGCCGCGGGCTTTACATCCGCCAATGCGTTATAAGTTAAAAAATAAAGCATCCCCAAGATGATGCATTTTAGTGTTCTATGATTCATAAGTATTTATTTGATAGCCGAAAAAGGGGCGCACGGAATTTCAAGGAAATTCCCTGCTTGATCCCCTTCGGTCTATCAAGCAAGCAATCCTCCTGCATCCATTTTTTTGAGTTGTTTGCATTAGTTGAAATTTTATTTAGTAGAAATGAACTAACAATTGGGATTCAAGGGGTTATTTTAATTAAAATATGCACATTAGATATTTTTTTTGGAGGAATATTCGCGGTAGCTTCCTTCGATATCCGCCTGTTTTTCGTCTCCCTCATGGAGAATGACGCGGTATTTTATTGTCGCCCGCTCCCCTTGGGTGAGGGTCAATTCCCCGGAATGCTTCTCTTTTGAGACACTCTTCAAGCCAAAGGGATTTGAGGTCATGAGCCCATAGGATCGGACATGCCATGGGGTCGGATACCCCCAACTTTCGGGATGCTGAAGCATGGCAATCCCCACCACCCGCCCGCCGATCAGGCCATTGAAATCACACCACGGCACTCGTTTTCCGTAGGCCGCCGCCTCGCCTTCATCGCTGCTACTGTTAATGATCCTACCGCCGGCTTTGGCCGTCATCGAGTCGGCCACCCTGATGGATAAGCCTGCATCCTTGATGTCGCCTAAGGTGACCGAGGGGGAGCTCCCGATGAAGGTGATCTCGACATCAATCAATCGGGCGTGCCTTACCGAATCCTCATGGAATACAAAACGGCGTTCATCGGTGAGAATAACTTCGCCGGAGGGGTCGGAATATGACGTGCGCGTTCGCAGAACGGCATGGTCTTGATGGGCCTCCGCCGCGACAACCTCGATTGTTTTAGAATGCCCCAGCACGCCTGGCTTTCCTGGCGTCCGTGGTTCGTGCCAAAAATTGACTCCGCCGATAGCCTGGTGGCCGAAAAACATCGAGCGATGGTGGGGATGGTCCGTTGATTCTTTTCCACTGTTCTCCATCGGAAACCCTCGGGACATCGGCTCCCCTCCAGGGCCATTCAATGGCCAAAAGTAGGGCTGCCCTCCTTCGTTGCTTTCTAACACGTAGCGCGTGAAAAGCTGGCCATCGATCATGATTGCAACGGCGCCATCTTTTCTTTGGATCTCAAAATGGGCGCCATAACCCGTGCCGGTTATTCCGATGGCGAGCAATAAACCAAATAACGCACTGAATTTCATGGTGGTGGAAGCATCACCCCAACTCAGGAACCACAAACTCACCGCGCCCGGGCGTATGCACCCAGTCGAGCTCAAGCCCCTTGCAGGAGGCCACACGCGTCGCGGGATCCACCTGTACAGGCGCTCCCAAGGTGTACTCGGGACGCTCAACCCCCCATCCCTCAAGTTGGGCTTTTTGTTCCTGGAGAATCGTAGGAATCACAGCATGGCCGCCGATGGATTTATCCAGTTCCGCTTCGGTGGATGGCGAGCCTGAACGGAAGGAAAGATTCGCCAAATGGGCAATCGCCGAGGATTTCTCCGCATCCACGAGTGATGAGGTCAGGGAATCCCGCTTCCTCGAGCGGACGGCATCGATGAAATTCCTCTGGTGGCTCGCTCCCCCGTCGCCCTTGAACGACTGCAGCTTCGTTTTTCCATCTTCAGCAACCGCATACATCCCGCCACGCCCCCCGCGCACCTCACCGCCCTCGCATTTGATCACGACACCGATTCTGATGCCATTTCTTAGAGGCGCAGCATTCACCGTGGGAGAGATACAGAGATTGTTGACTTCGATGATCACCGGAATTCCCGCCTGCTCGTACCAGGTCGTTAAGATGTTTGGCGTCTCGCCAGCATCGTTCCAAGCAAAGCGCCCCCCTGTGCTTTGAATCCGTGTCGGGAGTGGAGCGTCCCCGAGCGTCCAGCACGCCAAATCGATTTCGTGGGGAGCCTGATTGCCTACATCCCCGTTGCCCGTATTCCAAACCCAGTGCCAGTCGTAGTGCAGCTTGTTTCGAGTGATCGGCACATCGCTGGCCGGCCCCAACCACAGGTTGTAATCCAAATTCGCCTCAGCCGCCCATGGTTCAGTACGCACCGGACCGATGCTCTTTCGATTATTGAGGCAACAGACATGGACTCCCAGAATTTTTCCAAGCTCGCCACTCGTGGCATACTTGATTCCCTCCCGAGGCCCGGGATCTGAGCGGTTCTGAAAACCCGCCTGCACAATTCTGTTGTATTTAGATTCAGCGGCAACCAGTTGCTGCCCCTCCCACAGGGAATGGGACACCGGTTTTTCCAAATATACATCCTTGCCCGCCTGCATCGCCTGGATGGCATGAAGGGTGTGCCAATAGTTTGGTGACGCGATAACCACGGCATCAATATCCTTCCTTTCCAGAAGCTTCCGGTGGTCCTGAATGCAATTAATGCGGCGCACGTCGGTCTTGGCGCGGTCCACTGCCGCCCGATACGCTTTCTGCTGTTCCTCGTTCTCGGGATCAGCTTTTGGAATGCTGCTTATTTGTTTTTTCTCAATGTTCTTGAGTAGTTTAGCCATGCAATCGAGGTCCGGATCGCAGATCGCCACCATCTCAACGCCAGGAATTCCTTGAAACATCCCAAAGAGCGCACTTCCACGGTTGCCACACCCGATGAGGGCCACACGGATGGTATTATTGGCTCCGAAAACTCTTGACCCAATCAAAGGAAATGAAAGCGCGGTGGCCGTGGTGAGCGATAGGAAGCGTCTGCGGGTGAGGGGCATCGTTGGTGGAGGTTGGGCTGGGTGATTGGCACTTAAATTAAAGCAGACTTCGTTTTTTTAGATTTTTCAAGCCACTAAATTTCTGAATCAGTTTGTGCCACCCGCACTTGTTTGCGGAATTCTTTGGGTGAGGCCCCTGTCCAACGTGTAAATGTCCTAGAAAAATGAAACTCGTCATAAAACCCCAGAGTTGCTGCAATTTCACTATTCGTGAGCGATTGGAGTGATAGTAAACGCCGCGCCCGCTCGATGCGGTATTGCATGGCATACCGCCCTGGAGGCAACCCCGACGCATTCTCGAATTTTTTGCGGAAGGACTCGTAGCTCATCCCGCAAGCCTTAGCGGTTTGGCGTAACAAGCCACCAGCCGCACTCGATTGCTCCAGCATTTCAAGGGCCCTCCCCAGCCAGCCGTCCCGAGAAGGGGCTTGCGATGCGCTCCCGCCCAGAATCTCCGCCAGTATCTCTTGCCAAAAGCAGATGCCATGCAACGACGTGCAGCCCGCAGCCTGGATCCGCTGAAAAAACTTCTCGAACACGAGGATTCCTTGTTCCGGCTCGAGCCATTGCCCTGTAGGCCGCGCTGGATCAAACACCCCAGCAGCCCGCCACGCCTCGAAGACGGGGCCCCGAAAGCAAATATAAATCTCATCCCACCGCGATCCCGGCAACGGTCCATAGGAATGCGCCAGTTCGGGAAAAACGAGGATCCATTTCCCAGGAACCATTTCTTCTATGTTTCCACGTTGATCATGGTACTCCCCCCGCCCGGCCACCAGATAGACAAGCGCCCACTGGCCAAAAACCCGGTTGCGCGGTCTGCCAGCCCCATCAGAATCTGCAATTGTCCCAGCCAGAGTGATCTCACCGGCCCCTGAAGTAACATGGGGTAAGGAGAATAACCGCGTCCCCCAGCGTGATATTGCAGGAAGTTCCATTTCCCAGAAGTTACATGTTTTTTACCAGATCGTCTATTCCACACAATCTCTATCGGCCTATGATTGAGTTATTGCCTGCTTGAGTCTTTGTTTAATTCGACGAACCCGAAAGAAATGCCGATTTTATACACAAATATGCGGAACTGGTAATAGCCGCCACCAGACGTTTCCTCTAACATTTCTAACCCCGCCTGATTTTCTAATTGCCAACACTTTATTGAATTCGACCCTTCCACCGCACGCATGACATTTCTTGCCAAATTCTTCTTGGTGTTGATTTTCGCCTCCTCAGCGTTGGTACTGGGTGTTCTCCCCTTTTTGGGGGAGCCCGGCTTGGCAAATCCCAAAACGGCAGGCATTTTGGGTCTGTGGATCAATTTTATCGGAGCTCTCCACCCGGTGTTTTTGCATTTGCCTATCGGAGCGTTACTGCTCCTTGTTACGATGGAATTCTTGGGAACCGTGACCCGTGGGAAGGTGAGGATCGATTCGCCCTGGGCGCTGTTGTTTGCCTTTGGTACTTCGCTCTTGGCATTGCTCACCGGGTACAGCCTGTATCTGACCGGAAACTACTCAGGCGAGTTGATTCAGGTGCACAAGCGCGATGCGTTTTTGTTTTGCTGGGTCCTCCTTGCGACCACGGCGTGGAGCCTTTGGGTGTCTACGGCCAGAAAAAATTCATTGCTCACGCGATGCGTTTATTTGGCGGGACTGGGTTGCAGTGTGGTCCTGATGACCAAAGCAGGGCACTATGGTGGCGAGATCACCCACGGAGACCCGATCGACCAGCTGCCCCCGAAGATCCTCGCCGATCGCCAAGCTGCCGCCGAGGCGCAGGCAAATGACCCAGTGGTTTTCACCCACATTGTCCAGCCCATCTTGGAGGTGAGTTGCGTGTATTGCCACGGGTCAGACAAGCAGGCCGGCGAGTTCCGGATGGATTCGTTGGCTGGTCTTTTGAAGGGAGGGGAAGAAGGGCCAGGCCTTGTTGTGGGCGATCCGGATAAGAGTGCCATCATTCAGCGGGTGCACCTCCCGCTGAATGACGACTTGCACATGCCGCCTTCCGACAAGCCCCAACTCTCGCCGGACGACATCACTTTCCTGAAATGGTGGATCGCCCAAGGCGCCTCTGAGACCGCCCGTGTCAGCGACCTCAAGAAAACCCCGGAGATCGATGCTGCGTTGGAAAACCTTGTCTCGCCCGAGCAGCGTCAGGCCATCGAGGAAGAGAACATGCGTCGCGCCAAGGAGGAGGCCGCCAGGACCATCGCCAGCAAGGCCTCGATGGAGCCAACAATTTCCGAAATCGAAGCCGCCTTCCCCGGGGCATTGAAATACCTTGCGACTGGCACAGATGCGCTCCGTTTCATCCTTCATAGCCATGCCGCAAGTTTTGGGGCGGAGGGGATGACGTCCCTCAAGAAACTCAGCGGGCATCTGGTCGAAGCGGATTTCACCCTTTCGGGGATGGATCCCCCCACACTGCGCGGAATCTGGGAATGGACAGCGCTCAAGCATCTCAATGTGAGCCAGACGAATGCCGACGATGCTTTTGTCGAAGCGATTTCTGTGTTGCCGGCCTTGGAGTCCCTCAGCCTCTACGGAACAAAAGTCACCCCCGCCTGCGCAGAGTCACTGGCAAAAATAAAATCGCTGCGCGTTGTTTATGTGAGCGGCACGGCATTCGACGAACCGGCAGCAGCGGCCCTTCAAAAGCGCCTCACGGAGGGACGGGAATCTCCAGTCCGTGTCGTTGGCCCCAGCCCCTTGCCACAAATCGTCGCCCCGACGCCCAAACCCACTCCGCCGCCCCAACCCAAGAAAACAAAATGAGCAGATTGTTTAAATGGCTTCTCCCAGCGCTTGTGCTTGCCGTCCTTATCGGGGGATTTGTGTATTCCAAAAAAGCCGACCCTGACGTCGCCGCTCCTGCAAAGATCACGAACGAAGCGCCAGAATCACTGCCTGCATCGGCTCCGCTTCCAGAAAAAATCACGTTCAACGAGCACATCCGCCCGATTCTCAACACCTCTTGCACCGGGTGCCACGGGGGAGTGGAGAAAAGCGCCGGCGTTTCCTTCATCTATAAAGAAGAAGCCTATGGCGTTTCGGCAAACGGCAAAAAAATCATCGTTCCAGGAGATCCTACCAACTCCGAGGTGGTCAGGCGTATCACCTCGACCGACTCGCGCATTATCATGCCGCCCGCCCACGGCGAGCACCATCGGGAGCCTCTGACCCCACGGGAGATCGCTCTTATCACGGAGTGGATCAAGCAAGGGGCCCCTTGGGAGGAACACTGGGCCTACATCCCTCCGAAAAAAGAGCCCGTGGAGACCAAGCTCAACGACTGGGTCCGACAACCGATGGACGCCTATGTCCTGGCGAACCTCGAGAAAAACTCACTGAGCCCAACCGCTGAGGCTCCCAAGGAACAATGGCTGCGACGCGCCAGCTTGGATCTGATTGGGCTTCCACCCACGAAGGAGGAATTGGAAACATTTCTCGGCGACCAGTCGCCCGACGCCTACGAAAAAACCGTCGATCGCTTCTTGGCATCGCCCCGCTTCGGCGAGCGCTGGGCCGCGATGTGGATGGATCTCGCCCGCTACGCCGACACGTACGGACTTGAAAAAGACCCGCACCGAGAGAGTTGGCCGTACCGCGACTGGCTCATCTCATCATTCAACAAAGACATCCCCTTCACCGACTTTGTTCGCGATCAACTTGCCGGCGACCTTGTCGAAAAACCGACCACCGACCAACTGAAGGCCACCCTCTTCCAGCGCCTCACCAAAACCAACACCGAGGGCGGCACCGACGATGAGCAGTTCCGCGTGGAGGCCGTCATGGATCGTATCAGCACCACTTGGCAGGTTTTCCAAGGGGTGACTTTTGGTTGTGTCCAATGCCACTCGCACCCCTACGAACCGATCCCCCACGAGGATTATTTCCGCTACATGAGCTTTTTCAACAGTGCGGAGGATTGTGATCTCGATGACGACTTTCCGCTGCACACGCTGGCGGACAATCCCGCGGAGCAACAGAAGGCAACGGATGCGCAACTCGAATTGAACGGGGCGCTGAATCAACGCAACCGCCGCGGAGCAAAGTGGATCAACCACCAACAAAACTGGATTCAACCAACGGTAGAAAAATTCAGCGTCAGCTCAGGAACTCTTTCAGAGAACACCGGCATCCTGTCGACAGAAGGCCCCCAACCTCCCGGAACAAGCTATAACATCACGCTTCAGCCTCCGCAGCTCGGCGGCCCTCTCACGGCGATCAAATTCAGCATCCTTCCGGATGACAGCGATCTCTCCAAAGCACCTTTCAAAGGCTCGGTACTCTCTGAAATGGGGCTTGCCAAGATTGACTCAAAAGGTGTCCGCACCCCGGTTCCGTTCTCATTTGTTTTTGCCGATGAACTCGCAGGCCCCTTCCGCCCAGATTACAGCCTCCTCAATAACCCGGGCGGCTTTGGCGGGTATCCGAAGCTGTTTAAAAAACGCGAGGCGGTCTTTGTGCTCAAAGATCTCTTGCCGCTGAGCAAGGAGGACCGCTTGGAACTCGCCCTCTACTGCCGGGCCTCTACATCTGGCGGCCAACCCACCACCCTGAGAAACTTTACTTTCCACCTCATTTCGAATCCGGGCTGGAAAGGATTGGTTGATTCCAACGAACACAAGCAACTAACCAATCGCATCAATGCCCTGACTCAGCAGATTGCTGCCGCCAAGGGACCCAAGTTTCCTGTAACCCAGGAACGCAGTAAAGAGAGTAAGAGAGAAACGCGCGTTTGGGTTGGTGGCAATTACCTCAACAAGGGCGCTCCCGTGGATCCAGGCGTTCCCGACGTGCTGAACCCATACAACGCCAACCCCACCACCCGGCTGGAAATGGCGAACTGGATGACCCACCCCGAAAACAGCCTTCTCTCCCGGGTGTTTGTGAACCGGATTTTCTCGGAACTTTTTGGAAATGGCATCGTGCGCACTCTGGGTGATTTCGGTACCACCGGACTCCCTCCGACCAATCAATCACTGCTCGACTCCCTGGCGGTGGCTTTTCGGGATGACTACGGCTGGAAACTGAAACCCCTCCTCAAAGGAATGGTACTCTCCGCCACCTACCGGCAAGACCACAAAGCTTCCCCCGAACTAGCTGCCGAGGACCCGAAGAACCTCCTGCTCGCGCGGGGACCTCGCACCCGGTTGAGTGCAGAAATGCTCCGCGACCAGGCGTTGTTAACCTCAAGCCTCTTGGCAAACCGCGATGGCGGTCCTTCGGTCATGCCCCCTCAGCCGGACGGCATCTGGGCCAGCGCGCATGGGAGGAAAAAATGGGAAACAGCGGAGGGACCGGACCGGTTCCGCCGCGCCCTTTACACCTACTGGAAGCGTACCGCTCCCTACCCCAGCTTGCTCACCTTTGACGCTCCGATGCGCGACGCCTGCTCCACCCAGCGCATTTCCACCAACACGCCGCTCCAACCCCTCGTGACACTCAACGATCCCGCTTACCTCGAGATGGCCCGCCACCTCTCCGAAAAAATGGAAGCGGCCGCAGGCGATTCGCCACGGGATAAAATCGCCCACGGCTATTTGCTGGCGACCCAGCAGCAACCAACCAACGAAACGCTTGATGAACTCCTTTCTCTACGCTCGGACCTCATTTCGGAATACTCTAAAACCGACTTCAAGCCCCTCGCCGACACACCAGACAAGGCAGCCATGATCAATCTTGCCAATGTCCTGCTCAACCTCGACACGGCACTCACCAAGTAACCCAGGAACCCATCGCTATGAACGTCATCGAACAACTCAGGCACGACAGTGGATTGCTCAACTCCCGCCGGCAGTTTTTAAAGTCCTGCATTGCGGGCCTTGGCACAGCGTGGCTTTCAAGCATGAAGCTGGATCTCCTCGCAGCGGAGATTGCCTCAATTGGACACGCCGGCAACCAATCCGCCTTGGATTCCCACCTTGCCCACTTTGTGCCGAGAGCCAAGCGCGTCATTTTTCTGCATATGGCGGGGGCCCCGAGCCAACTGGAACTCTTCGATTTCAAGCCCGACCTGAGCAAACTCGATGGCTCGGATTGCCCGCGCGAATTCCTCGAGGGTCAAAGCTTCGCTTTCATCCAAGGCATCCCGAAAATGCTCGGCACCCAATGGCCGTTCCACCAAGCGGGTGACCACAAGCAGTGGATTAGTGATCGGCTCCCCTTCACCGAGAAGATCATCGACGATCTCTGCATTGTTCGGTCCATGCATACCGACCAATTCAACCACGCTCCAGCCCAGCTCCTCATGCACACCGGCCAGACCATCCTTGGCCATCCATCCATGGGCTCATGGGTCACCTACGGCCTTGGCTCGGAAAACCAGAACCTCCCTGGGTTTATCGTCCTGGCCTCGGGCGGCAGCGACCCCGATGCCGGAAAGTCGATCTGGGGAAGTGGATTCCTGCCATCCGTCTATCAAGGCGTTCAGTGCCGATCCGAAGGCGACCCGGTTCTCTATTTAAAATCCCCTGAGGGGATTCCGCGCGAAGTCCGTCGGCGCGCCATCGACTCGATCTCGCGGATCAACGAGAAAACCCACGAAGAGCTTCAAGACCCCGAGACCATCGCACGCGTCCAGCAGTACGAAACCGCGTTCCGCATGCAGATCCACGCAAGCGATGCGTTTGATATGACCAAGGAACCGGACTACATCCACGCCCTCTACGGCACCTCGCCCGGCAAAGCCTCATTTGCAAACAACTGCCTGTTGGCCCGCCGTCTCGCCGAGCGCGGCACCCGCTTCATCCAACTTTTCGACTGGGGCTGGGACAGCCATGGCACTGGTGCCAGCACGGATCTCGGCCAAGGATTTGTCGACAAATGCAATAGTGTCGATCGCGCCTGCTACGCCTTGATCACTGACCTGAAACAACGTGGGCTTTTGGATGACACGCTCGTCGTGTGGGGCGGAGAATTCGGGCGCACTCCGATGCGGGAAAACCGCGGTGGCGGCGAGATGGCGTTCATTGGTCGCGACCACAATCCAGGCGCGTTCACGATCTGGATGGCTGGCGCGGGGGTCAACCCCGGCGCCTTCGGAGAAACTGATCCGATCGGCTACCGCGCGATCAAGGACAAGGTGAGCGTCTATGATCTGCAGGCGACCATCCTGCACGCCATGGGGCTCCACCACAAACATCTTACCTACCCGTTCCAAGGCCTCAACCAGACGCTCACGCCGGTCAACAAACCCGCCCGCGTGGTCACTGAGTTGTTTGCTTAATTTTGGAAAAGATATTGAGAAAAGGCTATCAAGTGAAACATGGGATAAGAATGAATCGAAGAGCCTTGGGGGTGATCGCAGCCGTTATTCTTGGCGGATTGACTGTGCGTGCTTGGGCGGGGCAGCCGAACATCATTTGGATCTTCACGGATGACCATGCTGTTCAGGCCCTCGGCGCCTATGGGGGACGCTTCAAAAACGAAAACCTGACTCCCAACCTCGACCGCCTCGCCGCGGAGGGCATGATTTTCGACAAGGCCTATGTGGCTAATTCGATATGTGGCCCCTCACGGGCGACTCTCCTGACCGGCAAACACAGTCATCTTAACGGGAAAATCGACAACCGAGACAAACCAAATTTCAATCACGACCAGCAGCAATTTCAGAAGATACTTCAGAAAAACGGCTACCAGACGGCTCTAGTCGGCAAGATTCACCTCAATGGCAACATGCAGGGATTTGATTACTGGGAGGTTCTGCCCGGCCAAGGCATTTACTGGGATCCCCAATTCGTGACAGAAGCAGGCAAGATCACTTATCCAGGGCGCCATTCCACGGATGTGATTAAAGAGCGGGCACTCCATTGGTTGGACACCGGGCGGGTCAACGGAAAGCCCTTCATGCTCATGGTGCACTTCAAGGCTCCCCACCGCTCGTGGGAACCCACAACCCGCTGGAAGGAAAAATTTAAAAATCGAACATGGCCTGAGCCGCACACCCTTTTAGATGATTACAAAGGGCGCGGCACTGCGGCAAAGAACCAGGAAATGACCATTTTAAACCACATGAAACCGGATCGGGATGTTAAAAGTCAGCAACCTGAACGGCAAGCGGAGTTGTCCAAAATCGATCCGAAGGATCCCGTTGCCCTCACGCGCTTGAAGTACCAATGGTACATGCGTGACTACCTTGCCTGTGTGGCGGGTGTCGATGAAAGCATCGGGGAATTGCTTAATTATCTAAAAAAAAGCGGGTTGGATAAAGATACTGTGGTCATGTATTCGTCTGATCAGGGATTCTACCTTGGCGAGCACGGGTGGTACGACAAGCGGTTCATGTACGAAGAGTCCTTCCGCACGCCACTGATTGCTCGCTGGCCAGGGGTGATCCGTGCAGGAACACGCAATAACGATTTGGTTCAAAATATCGACTTCGCAGAAACATTTCTGGATATCGCGGGGGCGCCTGTCCCTGCCGATATGCAAGGCGAGAGCTTGGTTCCGCTCTTAACAGGAAAGACGCCCTCCGATTGGCGCACCTCGCTCTACTACCACTACTACGAGTACCCAGCGATCCACGCCGTACGCCAGCACGAGGGCGTGGCCGATAAGCGCTTTAAGTTAATTCGTTTCTATGGAAAAGATGTGCCGGAAGGCGAGGAATGGGAATTTTATGATCTCAAAAAGGACCCCTCGGAAATGCAAAGCCAATATAGCAATCAGGAGTATCAGGCGCAGATTGCTTCCATGAAAACCGAGTTGCTTCGCTTGAGGGGAAAATACCTGGTGCCCTAAATGGGATTGGTAAGTCTTTTGTTTGGAGGGGGCCTTGTCCCTCCGCAGGAAATATCTGGGGGATTGAAGCCGGAAAAAAAGAGTCCACAGCCGTGGCCTCAACGGAAGCCCCGAATGGTGCAGTGAGGGGGGGGGGATCATCAGGAGTGAAGCGGTGGCGTTGGATTTATTACCACAAAAGTAGCTTTATTACCATTGATGAGCTTCCATGCTGAAAATAGCATCAAAACCTTTCATGCCTCCCCAATGTTGGCTTCTTTATAAACGCAACATATTTTAATAAAATGAATAACAACACTGAAGGAATGTCCCGTCGCCGTTTTATACAGACGGCTTCTTCCGCCGCCCTGCTTGCAGGAATCGGGTTGCCAAAGGTCACTGGATTCGCCGCAGAGGACACTGGATTTCGCAACCTGATTGACCCATCGAAGAAGCTTCGTATCGCGTCAATTGGTGCCGGTGGACAAGCCCTTGTAGATCTGAATCTCATGGCTACCGAGGAGATTGTGGCCTTGTGCGACGTCGATTATGCGAGGGCGGCGAAGGGATTTGCCACTTGGCCGAATGCAGCCCGCTACCGCGACTATCGGCAGATGTTCCGCGAGATGGCCGACCAGATCGATGGGGTCTTGATTGCCACCCCTGATCACACGCATTTCCCGGCCGCGATGATGGCCCTCGAGTATGGCAAGCACATCTATGTCGAAAAACCTCTGACCCATACGATTGGCGAGGCAAGACTCCTTCGTGAGGCTGCCCGCAAGGCACGGGTGGTCACCCAGATGGGCAATCACGGGCACGCCAATGAAACCACGCGGTTGGTCAAAGAGTGGATCGAAGGCGGCGTGATTGGTCCCGTCCGGCGGGTGCATTTCTGGACCAATCGGCCGGTGTGGCCCCAAGGATTGAACCTGCCCACTGGGCAGCAATCTGTTCCATCTCAATTGGATTGGAATCTTTGGCAGGGAGTGGCTCCGGAGCGGCCCTATGATCGAGCGTATCTGCCCTTTGCCTGGCGCGGATGGTGGGACTACGGGTGCGGGGCGTTCGGGGACATGGGGTGCCATGTCATGGATGCTGCCTTCTGGTCGCTCAACCTGCGGGGGCCGTTCAAGGTTTCAGCCGAGTCCGAAGGCAACAATCAAGTGTGTGCGCCCCGCTGGGCGGTGGTGCGGTATGATTTTCCGCAACGCGGCGAGATGCCGCCTTGTCAGTTGTCGTGGTTCGAGGGGGGAGTTCTTCCACCCAAGCCGAAAGAATTGGGCGATGCCGACATGCCCAAGCAGGGCGTCCTCTACTATGGCGACAAGGGAGTGATTATGACGATTGGCGACTATTCGGATTCCCCGCGTCTCTTGCCGGAGTCTGCGATGAAGGCCTTCCGGGAGCGCCCACCGAAGTCGATCCCGAGAGTTCCCGGAGGCAATGCCCGCATGGAGTGGGTGAACGCCTGCAAGGGTGGGCCAAAGCCCGGTTCGGATATTGTCGATTACTCCGCCGCACTCACGGAATTCATTCTCGCCGGCAACCTCGCTATCCGCATGGGACGCGAGCTCCATTACGATCCCGCCACAGGAACATGTGTTGGCGAGCCCGATGCCGACCGCCTCATCAACAAAACCTACCGCACCTTTTAATATGACTTCCCGATTTCTCTCCTCCCTCCTCGGTGCCATCGCGCTCATTGCCCTGGCCGCCTGCCAACCGCCGCCGAAATTGGACTCCGAACGCACACTCGGCCTCCAAAACTGGACCTTGCGCGGCGGGACGTTTGCCGAGGCGCTTGATAAGGCCAGCACCCTTGGGATCACTACGATCGAAGCCTATCCAGGCCAAGCGCTCGGAGGCGATCTGGAGGGCAAGTTCCATCACTCGATGGATGCCGCAACGCTGGATGCCGTCAAAAAGCTTCTAGCGGAAAAGAAGATCACGGTTGCCGGTTATGGTGTGCTGATGAGCGGCGACGAGGCCGAGTGGAAACAAATCTTCTCGTTTGGAAAATCCCTTGGCGTGCGTTGGATTTCCGCCGAGCCCCCTGTGGAGTTGTTGCCCTTCCTTTCCACCCAAGCGAAGGAATCGGGCATCAAGATCGCATTTCACAACCATCCGTCTCCTTCCCGCTACAGCGACCCTAGGGCGCTCATGGAAACGCTCGCTCCTTATGGCCCCGAGTTCGGAG
The DNA here is from genome assembly GCA_937888355.1 of uncultured Spartobacteria bacterium. Classification (GTDB taxonomy): domain Bacteria; phylum Verrucomicrobiota; class Verrucomicrobiia; order Chthoniobacterales; family Terrimicrobiaceae; genus UBA967. The sequence continues at coordinate 16,043 of CALAPX010000189.1, read as the reverse complement.
TGAATGCCGACACAGGGCACTGGGCGCGCTCGGGGTTTGTTCCTTTGGAGATGTTGCGCCTTTGCTTGCCGCGTCTTGTGACGCTCCACTTCAAAGATCTGAACGAATGGACCCGCGCAGGTCGGGACATGCCGTGGGGAACCGGCGTGAGCGATGCCGCCGGCATGCTCGCCGCGTTGCGCCAAGCGGGGTTCAATGGCGTGGTTCTCCTAGAATACGAGCACCAGAGCCCGGAGTTGATGAACGACTTGTCGCGTTGCGCCGGGTTTTTCCGTGCCGCGATGGATGCCCCGCTCGATCAACTGGTGGGTGGACTCGTGCCGCCTCCTGGATTTTCCAGCGAGGTCGAGGGAACTTGGGCTGGCGATCGAGGTGCCAACTCGAACCGCGAGCCATTGCCGCGGCCGTTGTTCGCTCCTGATTTGTCGAATGCCGAGTTTCCCAAAGGGTCATGGACATTTGCCGACGGCATCCTGAAAGCCAACGGCAAAGGCGCCTCGATATGGACGAAAGACGAGGCCGGCGACTTCATTCTCAGTGTGGAATTCCGTGCTGGAGCCACGGGAAACAGTGGCGTCTTCATCCGCCGCGCCGGCACGGCCTCCGATACGCTCGAAGTCGAAATCAATGGCAGTGCGCCGGAGACCGGCGCCATGGCGACCGGGGCGCTCTGCAGCGTCGCTGCCGTCGGATTAGCGACTAAAATCGACCCAGACAAATGGCATTCTCTGACCATTCTTGCCCAAGGGTCGGATATTTTTGTTCAACTCGACGGCGCCAAGGTTGTGGATGCCAAGCTGTCCAAGTGGACCGATGCCGGTAAAAACCCCGACGGCACGGTGAACGGCTTCTCGAAGCCGCTCAAAGACCTTCCTCAAAAAGGCCGCATCGGGTTGCAAGATGCCGCTGGGCCTGTGGAATTCCGAAACCTGATGATCACGGATCTTTGAGGTCCTTCTTGTCTTCCAATATGTCTCCTTTTAAGAACCACCACTTCATGAAAACACCCCGATTTTTTCCCTCCATCACCCGCGTCATCCTTATCGCCTGCCTTGCGGTTTCCGCATCGCTTGTGCGGGCGGATGTCGTTCGCTCCTCGATTATCTCCAACGGCATGGTGCTCCAACGTGGGGTGCAGGCTCCGATCTGGGGGTGGGCCGATCCCGGCGAAGAGGTCGCGGTGGAATTTGCCGGACAGGTCAAAAAAGCGTCGCCCGGCGGCGATGGCAAATGGATGGTCGAGCTCGATCCGCTGGAGGCATCCGCGACGCCGCAGAGCATGACGATTTCGGGGAAAAACAAGATTCAGATAGAAAATATCCTCGTCGGCGAGGTTTGGATTGCTTCCGGGCAGTCGAATATGGAGTGGACCTTCAATCGCATTGATGCTGCCGAACGCGCGTTTGCGGAAAGCCAGAAGGACAACGCTCTCGTCCGTGCCTTCCATGTCCACAAGCATCTTACTGCAGGAATCCCGATGGATGACACGGCGGGCGTTTGGAAAAACGCCGCCGAAATGGTCACTGGGCCAAACACCGTTTCCGCTGTGGGTTTTTTCTTTGCCTTGGACTTGGCCAAATCGCTGGGGGTTCCCGTGGCGATCCTCGACGTAAACTGGGGCGGCACTCACATCGAGAGATTCCTCGCGCCGGAGGGGTACCAAGCCGTCGGATTGCCGCTGAACCAACCAGACCGGCGGGTAGCCAAAACCGCCCAAGCCGCGGCTGGGCAGATCGCCGCCGGCAAAGCCTCGATCGACGAGTCGTACCAAGCTGCCCAAAAAGGCCTGAAGAAGGCCTTTGAGGTCCAGTATCCGTACGGAAATGCGGATAATTTCATCTACAACGCCATGGTCGCACCGCTGGCCCCCTACGCCGTGCGCGGCGCGATCTGGTACCAAGGCGAGTCAAATCGGGGCGCCAATGACTACCTCAAGAAGCTGCAGGCGCTGACCGCCGGCTGGTCGCAGGTGTTCCGCGTGAAGGACATGCCGTTCCTGTTGGTGCAAATCGCGCCGTTCGATTATTCCAAAGGGAAAGACCCGCAAGCGGCGCTGCTCGCCGACACCATCTGGGCCGCCCAATACGAGGCGGCTGAAACGATTCCCGGCGTGGCGGTGGTGCCGATTCACGATACCAATATCGATATCAAGGATATCCATCCGGTTCACAAACGTCCTGTGGGCGAACGTCTCGCCGCGACCGCACTCAAGAACCAGTATGGGAAAGACGTCCTCGCATCGGCGCCGCGCTTTGCATCCGCCTCCCGCGAGGGATCCAAGGTCGTCGTGTCATTCAGCGGGATCACCAATAGGTTGACCACAAGCGATGGGCAAGCGCCGACTTGGTTCGAGCTTTCCGCAGATGGAAAGTCGTTTGTTTCCGCACAGGCTGAGATCAAGGGCAATACCGTGCTCGTCGCGGCAGAGTCGGTTCCCGAACCGAAATTTGTCCGCATGGGGTGGTGCGATATCGCGATCCCCAACCTCAAGGACAAGGACGGCTGGCCGGTCTTCGCCTTTTCTTCCCAGCCGGTGGCGGAGTAGCAGGCGTTATTGCGAGTGATTGATTCCGGGCGAGTGCCTCCGGAATTATCGCGCTTGTCAGAGCAGAAATCTTTTGCCAAAGAGAAGCATGCTCTCCCTTAAACATATCCTCCGTGGCGTCACCTGCTGGTCTCTTCCTTTAACATTCGTTGCCTTCGCGTTCATCACTGGCGGATGCGACAAAAAAGGCGCTCCGCTGTTCTCAGACAATCTCTCGAATGCGCGATTCGACCCAGGCACATGGGCTGCGGCCGACGGGATTTTAAAAGCAAATGGGAAGGGGGCGATGCTTTGGACCGACAAGGAGTATGGAAATTTCCAGTTGGATTTTGAGTTCCGTGCCGACCAGAAGACGAACAGTGGTATTTTTTTGAGGTGCCCGAACCCGGATGCGTTGAAAAAAAATCGAAACCACCATCACCAGAATGCGTTGGAGTTTGAGCTCTTTCAATCGGGGAAACCTGGTTCAGCCAAAATGGGCGCCGGAGCGCTGTTGACTGTTCAAGGCCCTCCCACGCGGCTTGTTCTTGTGCCTGGCAAGTGGCACGCCTGCTCGATCACTGCCAAAGACTCGGTGATCACCGCGTCCTTTGACGGCAAGAAGCTCTACGACTGCGATCTCTCGAAGTGGACCAAGCCCGGCAAAAACCCTGATGGGTCCCCGAATATTCTCAAAGCCGCTCTTAAGAATCTCCCCAAAAAAGGCTTTATTGGATTCCAAGACGCCGGCGGGCAGGTCGAATTCCGCAATATCAAGATTTCAGAACTTTAGGTTCTGACACGATCAAGCCGCCTTGGTTTTCTTGCTTTTCTTGGATGGCTGGACCCACTTGCCGTCTTTGGTGGCGATCTGCTGGTCGTTTACCGCCATGCGTTCCCGGAACAATTCGCGGTACCGTGTGGGGCTCATGCCCGCAACGCGGCGGAATTGTTTGTTGTAATATTGAGGATCGGTGATGCCCACGGCGGCACCCGTTTCAAAGATCGTCATGGTTGTGGTTTCGAGCAGGCTCTTCGCTTTGTTGATGCGGCGGTGGGTTATAAATTGTTGCAAGGGAGCCCCATGAGTTTCCTTGAATTTCCTGCTGAAGGTCGCCGAAGAAATGTTCGCTAGTTTCGAGATCGACTCGAGAGTGATCGGAGACCCGAGGTGTTGATCGATCCAATGCAGCAAGTCGTCCCAATTCACGCTTGTTGCTCCCCGCTTGCCATTTGCAAAATGTTCTTTCCGATTGATCAAGCTCAAGAGCATGGCCTTCAGCCGGAATCTTGCTTCCAAGTTGCTGGGGGAATTATCGGGTTTCAAGAGAGAGCCGTTGTGAAGGCTTGAGATAAGCTGGAATTGCTCTCGGAAAAGAACTGCGGACACACCCAGACGCTGGTGCTGTGTGAGCTCCAACGTGGGCCCAGAGTCACTAGGATCGTCGTAGTAGTGAACGCACCAGTGCTTTCCCGGGTGGGGGGACTCGATTCCATACACGCTCCCGTGTTGAATGCACGTGAGATCACCGGCTTGAATCTCGACTTCCCGGGAATCCACCACAATGCGCCCATGGTATTCAAAAAGATGAATCGCATTGGTCGGGTTTCTGTACGTGAATTCGACGCTCGAATTTTCCAAAGGATACAATCCGATCCGATCGATCTTTGGAAGTTGTGATGCCGAGATGCTCACGTTCATTTGTCGTTAAAATGCACTACAATTGACGCTGGTTACCACCACTAATAAATACGTAGGTGATCGCGAAAAAAATATTAAGTGATTACAAAATAATAATATAAAATAATTCCGGATGGAAAGATGCGTTTATAATACCACAAATAATCATATTCATACCACGAATTTATTACCACAACTGTCCATTTTCTCCCATTGTTGCCGAGATGGATCGGTAGGATAATCCATGTCAAATCACCCCCCTTCTTCAGAGTTCCATCATTTTCACAATCCAACACCTCATGCCCATGACTTCCTTCTTTTCCTTAAGTCCCCGATTCGCCTCCGTAGTTGTTGCATTTCTCTGCGCTGTGCCAGCCTTCGCGGCAGAACCAGTGGATCTGGTCAATGTCTTCCTTGGATCGGATTCCAGCGCCCAGTGTTCGCCGGCGGCGATCCAGCCCTTTGGCATGATCTCTCCCGGGCCATTCAACCGTCCGTCTGCTCCATGCGGGTATGCGCATCGGAACAAAACGCTCCTCGGCTTCAACCACACTCACCTGCAAGGCACCGGGTGTGGATCGTACGGAGTCATCACCCTGCTCCCCGTCTCCAGCGCAAAGGCGCTCGGAGCCACTGTCAAAAGCTCGCCAGAGAAACGGGCCGGCGAACCAGGGTACTTCAAGGCCGAGTTGGACGACGAGGGAATCACTGCCGAGATGACCTGCACGAAGCGCGCCGCGATCCACCGCTACAGCTTCCCGGAGAAGGCGAAGACCCGCCGTGTATTGCTCGATGTGAGCCAGGCGATCCTTTACACCGGCAAGGGGGAGTTCGACGGCAAAGTGGCCGCTGTGGGCGACCACGCCTTGGAGGGGTATGCACGCACCACGGCTTGGGGAGAGCACAAGACGTGGTTTTATATGGAGTTCAACAAGCCCTTCCGCCTCGACGCAAAGGAAGGCAAGGGAGCGATCCTCGATTTTCCGAAGGAGGACAAAACGCCGCTTTTGGTGAAGCTCGGCATTTCCTATGTCAGCGAAAAAAATGCCCGCGAGAATTTGCAGGCGGAGATCCCCGGGTGGGATTTCGACGCCGTGCGCGCGGATGCGCGTCGGGAGTGGAACGAGAAACTCTCGAAGCTCGCGGTTGAAGGCGGGACGGCTGACCAGCGGGTGAATTTCCACACCGCCCACTACCATGCCCTCTTTCACCCCCAGCTCGCCAGTGATGTGAATGGCGACTACCGCGGGCTGGATGGAAAAGTCCGCAAGACAGCCGGGCACAAGCACTACACCGTGCTCTCGACCTGGGACACCTTCCGGGCCGCGCACCCGCTGTACACGCTCATCGAGCCGGAGCTGCAGCTTGATGTGATCAAGACGATGATCGACGATTACAAGGACAGCGGCTGGGGGCCGCGTTGGAAACTAGGCCCCAAGGAGGTCTTCTGCATGCCGGGCACTTGGTGCGATATCATTATTCCCGACGCCTACATCAAAGGCATTCGTGACTTTGACACCGACGCCGCCTGGGCGTTGATCGAGAAGAATGCCACCGTCGACGGGCGGCGCACCAAGGTCAAAGAGTACCTCAATCTCGGCTATGTGCCGTATCCGACTTACATCAATGTCTCGGACACGATGGAAAGCGCGTATCTCGACTTTTCCATCGCCCGCTTCGCCGAGGCCCTCGGGAAGAACGACAAGGCCGAAGAATTCGACAAGCGTTCGCTGAGCTACCGGAATCTCTGGGATGCCGGGACCGCTTTCTTCCGGGGCAAGGACAAGGATGGCAACTGGTCGTATCCTGAAAATTTCGATCCGCTGACCTACACCGGCAAAGGCAACAACGACTACTGCGAGGGCAACGCTTGGCAGTGGCTCTGGCATGTCATGCATGACACAGGTGGACTGATCGACCTCTTTGGCGGTGAGGAGGGGTTCCGCAAAAAGCTGGATACCTTCTTTATCACGCAAGGCGGGGACGCAGGGGGCCACCATGATGGCGCGAAGGAGTTTGGACAGTATTGGCACGGAAACGAACCCGACCAGCATGCGATCTATTGCTACAACTACGCCGGCCAGCCGGCGAAGACCGCCGCACTCGTCCGCCAAGTGCTCGATACCGAATACCGCAATGATACGTGGGGAATCAGCGGCAACGAGGACGCCGGCCAGATGTCTGCCTGGTACATTTTCAGCGCGTTGGGATTCTACCCCTACCTCCACTCGGTGCCGGAATACACGATCGGGACGCCGCTCTTCGACAAAGCGACCCTCAATCTGCCGGGCGGCAAGGTGGTGATCACCGCGAAGAACAATTCGCCGGAGAATAAATACATCCAGTCCATGACGATCAACGGCAAGCCGTGGGCAAACAATTGGCTCCCGCATTCCGCCTTGGAAAAAGGCGGCGCGATCGAATTTGTCATGGGACCGAAGCCGTCAGACTGGGGAACAGCTCCAGATCAACGTCCGTATTCGCTGACCAAATAGATGTTTTCACAGCTGCCTCCCAACTACGATAAATCCCCCAAAATCTCGGTAGACGCACCGCCGACATCCTGCGTTTCCGGATGGACTGGGATTGCTGCGCGCTTGCGCGGGGAAATTGCAAACCGCAGCTCGAAGCGAACTATTTTGGCCGTCGAGTGCTACGCCGGCGTCCATGTTTCAGAAATCCTCGAGGGCTTGAACCCGCTTGGGGCTGCGCATGTCGTTGATACGGCTGAGGCGTTTCTTCCGGAAAAGGAGATCGACGCCATGGTTGACCGGTTCAATGGCGGCGACGATCCGGTGTTCGGGACGATCTGCAATTTGCGAATGGGCGATTTCCTCGATCCCGCCGCCTGCGAGACGCTGCGTGCAAAAATCCGCGCGACAACGGACGGGCTCGTGCTGGTCGTCGGAGCCGCGGCCAGCCTGATTGCCGAGCCAAGCGATCTTCTGGTGTATGCGGACATGCCGCGCTGGGAGGCGCAGATGCGCATGCGCCGGAATGAAATTGCCAACCTCGGAACGGCCAACCACTCGCTCAAGTGGAGCCTGCAATACAAACGGGCGTTCTTCACCGACTGGCGCGTGTGCGATCGCCTCAAGCGCGATCTGATGGGCCGCTGGGACCATGTCCTCGACACGACAATCCCCGGCCAACCCCGCATGGTCGAGGGGGCGGCGGTCCGCTCAGCCTTGCGCCATGCCACTGCGCGCCCGTTCCGTGTGGTTCCGTTTTTCGATCCCGCGCCGTGGGGTGGGCAGTGGATGAAAGAGGTGTGCGACCTCGACCGGAGCGAGAAAAATTTCGGATGGTGCTTCGATTGCGTTCCCGAGGAGAACTCGCTCCTGCTCGATTTCGGCGGCACCACGGTGGAGCTGCCATCCATCAACCTCGTTTTCCAGGAACCCAAGGCCCTGCTCGGTGAAAAGGTCCACGCGCGTTTCGGCGAGGAGTTTCCCATCCGCTTCGATTTTCTCGACACGATGGATGGCGGACACCTGTCATTCCAGGTCCATCCCCTCACGGGCTACATCCAAGACCACTTCGGGATGCACTACACGCAGGACGAGTCCTACTACATTCTCGATGCCGGCCCCGGGGCGAGCGTGTATCTCGGCACAAAAACCGGCACGGATTCAGCGGCGGTGGCAGCCGACCTCATCGCGGCCCAGCGTGGAGAAAAAGCCTTCGACGACGAACAATTCATCAATTGCTGGCCCGCAAAAAAGCACGACCACTTCCTGATCCCCGCCGGCACCTGCCACTGCAGCGGCGCGAATGCCATGGTCCTCGAAATCAGCGCCACGCCGTATATTTTCACCTTCAAAATGTGGGACTGGGGCCGCCTCGGTCTCGACGGACTCCCTCGTCCGATCAATGTCGAGCGCGGTCTGGCGAACATCCAGTGGGACCGCGACACCGAGTGGGTCGATAAAAACCTCGTCAACCGCTTCGAGCCGATTGCCACGGGCGACGGATGGCGCGAGGAGCGGACCGGCCTGCATGATCTCGAGTTCATCGAGACGCGCCGTCATTGGTTCACCAAAACCGTGGAGCACGACACCCAAGGCGGCGTCAATGTGATCAACCTGGTCGAGGGCCGTGAGGCTGTGGTCGAAAGTCCGGAAGGGAAGTTCCAACCTTTTGTCGTCCATTACGCGGAAACCTTCATCGTTCCTGCCTCTGTCGGTCGATACACGATCCGCCCGCACGAGGAAGCTGAGGGACTGGAATGCGCAACCCTCAAAGCATTCGTGAGAGTTTAATATGATTCCTGTCATCGATCTCGGGGGAACCCGCACAAAATTCGGCTTGGTTGACAAGGGCGTTGTTGTCGAGGCCGCCTACTGCGAGGCCCGCAGCAAGGGCTCGATTGCAACCCACTTGGAAGAGGTGGCGGATCTGATCGCGGATCTCCTTGCGCAGCGCGGTCTCGGATTTTCCGATTGTGCGGGAATCGGCGTTTCCTCGACGGGGATTGTCGATTCGGTGGGCGCCAGCGTGCTCACCACAAATGGCAAGTACGACAATGCGGTCGGCTTTGATTTTGCGGATTGGGCGCGGCGGCGCACCGGGCTCCCATTGCGCATCGAGAACGATGCGCGTGCGGCCCTGATCGGCGAATGGCGATATGGGGCGGGACGGGGTGTCGACGATGTGTTCATGATCACGCTCGGGACCGGCGTGGGTACGGCCGCTGTCGTCGGGGGGCGTCCGCTCGCGGGGCCCTTCTTTGCGGGAGGCAATCTGGGTGGACATATCATCGTGAAGTCAGGTGGACGACTCTGCACCTGCGGGGCAAGAGGGTGCCTAGAAACCGAGGCCTCGGGGTGGGTCCTGCCTACGCTCATCGCTGACCATCCGCTACACCACACCAGTGCGCTGCGCTCAATTCACAACCCCTCGTTCAAAGAGGTGATCGAGGCTTCGGATGCCGGCGATGCCTGCGCGAAGGAGATCCTCGCTCATTGCCTCCAGGTCTGGGGCGAGGCCATCGTGTCTTTCATCCATCTTCTTGGGCCAGTGCGCGTGATTGTCGGCGGCGGCTTGATGAACGCCGCGGATCGCGTCCTGCCGGCATTTCGAAACACTATCGCGGAACTCGCTTGGGGCGCCCTGAAGAAGGTCGAGATCGTTGCCGGCGAGCACCCCGACAACGCAGGCCTGATCGGCGCGGCCGCGCTCTTTTACGACATCGAACACTAACCAATTTCCTCCCCGGAAAAACCAACACCAAAACCTCTATGGCATCCATCCCAACAAGCACAACCAGTACATCCTCCGGCGGAGAATCCCGCGCGGGAGGAGCGTTCGCCATCATGACCTCCCTCTTTTTCCTGTGGGGATTCATGACGGTTTTCAACGACATCCTGATCCCACGCTTCAAAGAGGCATTCACACTGACCTACTTCCAGGCGATGCTCGTGCAGTTCGCCTTCTTCGGGGCCTATTTCATCGGGGCCTTGTTGTATTTCCTGATCTCGACGACCAAAGGCGATCCGATCGCTCGCATTGGCTACAAGAACGGCGTGGTGCTTGGCTTGTTGATCTCGGCGGCGGGAAGCGCGTTGTTCTGGCCGGCGGCAAATATGGCTTCCTACGGCATGTTTCTTGGAGCCCTTTTTGTTGTTGGGTTGGGCTTTGCCATGCTGCAGATCGCCGCAAATCCCTATGTCACGATTCTCGGTCCAGAGAAAACAGCCTCATCGCGTCTCAATCTTGCGCAAGGGTTCAACTCGATCGGCACGACAATCGGGCCACTCATCGGCGGATACCTCATCTTCCAGTACTTCGCGGCCACCGGAGCCCATGGGGCGGAATCGGTAAAAATTCCCTACATGGCGTTTTGCGTTATTTTCACCGCGCTGGCGTGCGTGTTTTTCTTCATTCGCCTTCCAAATATCGGTGAAGGCCATGTCGAACCCGGCGCGGGAGCGCTGCGCTTTCCGCACGTGGTCCTCGGTGTTATCGGGATTTTTATGTATGTCGGTGGCGAGGTCACTGTCGGCAGTGCGATCATCAACCTGCTCGGCCAACCTGATGTGGCGGGGCTTTCGGAGGTGGAAGCCAGCCAATATGTCGCGATCTACTGGGGTGGGCTCATGATCGGCCGCTTCATGGGGGCTGTGGAATTGGGCGATATGAACCGCGGAAAAAAGCAGGTTCTTCTCGTGGTGATTCCGCTTGTTTCCTGGTTGTTCCTCTGGATCGCCAAGAGTGCGCCGCTTGATGCCATCCACACCGGTGGCCCAATTCTTTCGCTCTGGACGGCGGGAATCCGCGAGAACACGCAGGTTTTCGCCAGCTACCTGCCATTCATTGCTCTTTGCTGGCTGTTGTTCCGGTTCGGCAAGTCGGAGGCCGGACGCACTCTCTTTGTTTTCATGGCAACAGTCGTTGCGTTGCTGTTGATCGCGGTTCTTGTCGGCGGAAAAACAGCGATGTGGTGCGTCGTTGCTGTTGGCCTCTTCACCTCGGTCGGGTGGTCGAACACGTTCAGCCTCGCGCTTGAGGGAACCGGTATTTACAAGAGCCAAGTCTCTTCGCTTCTCGTGATGGCGATCCTTGGCGGAGCGATCCTTCCGCCCGTGCAGGGCTGGGTTGCCGACCACATGCAAAGCATCCAGCTTTCGTTCCTCGTGCCCATGATTGCCTATGCCTACGTGGCATTCTATGGCGCCATCGGTCACCGGATCGGGCGCCACTAGCACGTGTGCAGACAGTCTGTATGAACCAAGAACCCCTCCACAAACCCAACCTGCCTTATTTGGTGTTCCTCTGCGTGGCCTCGACTCTCGGAGGGCTCCTCTGGGGATTTGATGCTATTGTGATTTCGGGAACCATCACGCCGGTCACCGAGCAGTTCCAACTTGGGTCGGCCATGGAGGGATTCTTCGTGAGTTCCGGTTTGCTCGGCGCCGTGATCGGTTCGGGCCTCGCCGGGTGGCTGGCAGACCGCTTTGGTCGGAGCCGCAACCTTGTCTTTGCCGCCGTGCTCATGTGGCTTTCGGCGTTGGCGAGCGGATGGGCCAATTCCATCGAGCTTCTGTTGTTTGCGCGCTGGATCGGCGGCCTCGGAGTGGGGATTTCGGCGATGGTCTGCCCGCTGTACATCTCGGAAATCTCGCCAGCGCACCTGCGTGGGCGCTTGGTCACGTTGTTCCAGTTTGCCATTACCTTCGGAATCCTCGTTGCGCTCTTCAACAACTACGGCCTGCACCAGTGGGCTGCCGTATCGACGGCGGGCGAGGGGACGTTTCTCAAGTGGTTCCTGGTGGACGAGACCTGGCGAGCGATGTTCGCTGCGGAATTGGTTCCGGGGCTTATCTTCCTCGCGCTCGCGGTGTTTCTTCCGGAAAGCCCGCGTTGGCTCGTGAAGGCGGGGAGAAACGCCGAGGCGGGAGCTATTCTGAACCGCATCTTCCGCAACGGGGCGGATGTCGAGCTTTCGGAGATCTCGCGCACGGTGGCCGAGGAACACGCCTCGGAAAAACGGTTCATGGATGTCTTCCTGCCGCGGTACCGCAAGCCACTGGCCATCGCTGTCCTTCTGGCTGTCTTCGCCCAGTTCAGCGGGATCAATGTCGTGTTCTATTACGGCACCGCAATGCTTGAAAAAGCCGGCTTCGAGGCGGGAAGCGCCCTGAGCGGCATGGCGGTCATCGGATTTTTCAACATGATTTTCACGATGGTCGCAGTCGCATTTGTCGACAAATTCGGACGCCGTCCGCTTCTCCAGATCGGCACGCTGGGAGCGATCGCCTGCCTGTCCGCTCTGGGCATCTTCTTTAGCGGCGGCGGGAATATCCTTATCGTGCTCATGTGCGCGTTCGTCGCCTGTTTCGCCTTCTCACTCGGGCCGGTGAAATTCATTTTCGCCTCGGAGATTTTCCCGACCAACATCCGCTCGCATGCGATGTCGATTGCGATTCTTGCGATGTGGGCCGCTGATACCATCGTTGGCCAGTTCACGCCCACCCTTCGCGATGCCGTTGGGCCATCATGGACGTTTATTATTTTCGCCCTGATTATCGCGCCCCAGCTTTTCATGGTCTGGAAATTCATGCCCGAAACTGCCGGGCGTTCCCTGGAAGAGATTGAGAATGAATACAGCCGCTAAAATCTTGAAACCCCGATTACGTCGCTTCACCAGCGCTCTTCTGGCCGCCGTGGCGGCCTTCCATCTGATGCCGCAGACTGCTCCTGCGGCGGAACCGCCCAAGGACGAGTCCAGTGACTTCGTATCACTGGTCGATCCGTTCATCATGTCCGCACGCGGCCGGTGGTTCTTTTTCGGCACGGGAAAGAGGCCGTTTGGCATGGTGAATGTCTTTCCCGATACCAGGAACGACGGGCAAGCTGGCGGGGGCTACCATTGGCCATCGAAGGAAGTTCTCGGGTTCTCGCATCTGCACGGCTGGATGACCGCCGGTCCGGATGTGATGCCGACCACCGGAGGAAACTACAAACTCACCAAAGAGGGATGGAAATCCCCCTTTCAACGCGAGGCCCAGATTGCCCGCCCCGGATACCACAAGGTCCACCTCGACAAATACAATCTTGATGCCGAGGTGACCTCCACCGACCGCGTGGGGTTCAGTCGGTACACGGTTGTCGATGGCGGCAGGCTGGACATTATTTTCAGTCTTGGCGGGCCCTTGGGATCGGTCGTGTTGCGCAATGGCACGGTTACCAAGGTCGGCGATACGGAAATCGAAGGCTATTTTGACCGCACCAATGGACGGTGGAACGGCCCGCCGCGCATCCGCACGTTTTTTGTCGCGCAAGTGGATCGTCCGTTCAACGAGCTCCTGAAGTGGAGCAACGACGACTTTCCCGTCCAACCCGTTTCACAAGGCCCGAGAGCGTACGAAGGCCCGTTCAAGGATCAGTCGGCCGTGATGGTTTTCGATGACCTCCCCAAGGGAGCGGCCGTGCAACTCAAGGTCGCGTTGTCCTTCACCAGCATCGACAATGCCCGGAACAACCTTCTGGCCGAGTGTCCCGACTGGGATTTCAACCGCGTGGCAGACGAGTCGCGCCAAGCATGGAACGATGTGTTCGGGCGCATCGAGGTCAAAGGCGGTACGGAAAAACAGCGCACCAAATTTTACACCGATCTCTGGCACGCCCTCATGGGCCGCCACAAACTCAACGATGTGAATGGTGCCATTCCCGACTACACCGACGGGAAGGGGAACAACACCGCCGACCTCAAGATCCGACAACTGCCGCTCGGCGCCGACGGGAAGCCGCTGTTCAACTACTACAATGCCGATTCCTTTTGGCTCACGAATTTCAATTTGAACCTCCTTTGGGGCATCGGATGGCCGGATGTGTTGAGGGATTTCGCGAACTCGTTTCTCGAGATCGACAAGTGGGGTGGGATTTTGCCGCGCGGGCCGAATGGCGGCGGGTATTCCTACATCATGACCGGCTGCCCCGCCACGCCGCTCATCGTGTCTGCCCATAATCTTGGGCTGCTCAAGGAGCGCTCCGGCGCGGACATCCTCAAGGTCATCGACCGGAACCACCAGCCTGGCAGCGGCATGGACAAGCTCTATGGCGACCTCGGGTTTTACATCAAAAACGGCTACTGCCCGATGTGGGACACGGAGGACAAATTTGACATGAGCGGCGGCCTCACGCTCGAGTGGGCTTACAACGATTGGTGCGCTGCCCAACTCGCCAAAAATGTCGGCGACCAGGAAAAATTCGACGCCTACATGAAGCGCTCGGAGAATTTCCGGAACCAGTGGGATTCGACCACGGGGTTCATGCGTCCGCGCCTGCGCGACGGGTCGTGGTATCAAAACTTCGATCCCATGCGCTGGTATGGCTTCGTGGAAGGTAACGCGTGGACCTATTCGTTCTATGTGCCGCAGGATGTTCCGGCGCTGGCCGACCTCTTCGGTGGGCCGGAGGCGTTTTCCGAAAAACTCGAATACGCTCTCGAGCAGGAGAAGCCGCACAAGTTCGGGCGCGGTCACAAGGGCCTCTTCGACTACGGCAACCAGCCCTCCTGCGGCATGGCCCACTTGTTCAACCTCGCCGGCAAGCCCTGGCTCTCGCAAAAATGGGTCCGCGAGGTCAGCGACATCGCCTTCGGCGGCACCGACCCGCACTCCGGCTATTGCGGCGAGGAGGATCAGGGGCAGATGGGTGCCCTCAGCGCTTTAATGAAAATCGGGCTCTTCTCCGTCGATGGAGCCTGCGGTGCCGAACCCCGCTACGAGATCACCAGCCCGCTCTTCGACGAGGTCATCATTCACCTCGACCCTCGCTACTACCCCGGAGGAACGTTCACCATCAAGGCGCACAACAACTCGGAGACCAACCGCTACATCCAGCGTGCCACGCTCAATGGCAAGCCCCACGACAGCGTGCACCTCGCGCAAAAAGACCTCGCCGCCGGCGGCGTGTTGGAGCTTTGGCTCGGGCCGGAGCCAAACAAAGAGTGGGGGATCGAGAAATCAGGGGAAACACCTCAGACGCCATGAACGCGAATGCAGAAGAATTAACCGCGGACACAGTGAACTCTGAGGATTCATCAATTGGACGGAACTGCATTAGCCGGCTGGCTGCAGTCTCAGGGATTGAGCAGCACCAGTTGCAAGCCCTCCGCTCGATAGCTCTTGAAATCGCCATCCAGCGTCACGAAACGCAGGCCGCCAGTGATGGCGAAAGCTGCCAGATACGCATCCATCCAGACCTTGGGAGAGGCCGTGTCGCGTGTGGCCAGTCGCTGCCACAAGGCAGCTGTGCCCGATGGCTCGTCCATCTCCGCGATTTCCGGCCGCGAGAGCAGCATCTGGAATTCCGTGAGCGCGGTGGCATTGGTGACTTGGCCCGCGTCGTAGTGCCGCAGCAGTTACGGAGTGGTGATCAGGCGCAGGAAACTGGCTTGTGTCGCCCGGCAAAAGACAGCGGGCTGCTCCGCGGTCGCCGCTTCCAGCACCGCTTGCGCTCGCGCGTGAAACGGGTGCCTGGGAAACACCTCCGCAATTCAGGCGCTCGAATCAAAGAGGGATGCCGGCACCCTGCATGTCCTCCTCCAGCAAAGCTTGCTGTTCCATGGTGATCAATTCCTCAGCCGTCATCTGGCTCGCGTTCGCGTTAGGGCCGCAACGAATAACAGGAAACCACCTGTTGTTCAGTGTGATGTGCTCTGATCCCGGGAGGGCGGCGGTTGCAGTCGATGCTGCCGACGCGTTCAGGCTCTGGCTCAAGAGTTCCGCCACCAGCCGCTTGAGCGACCTGCCTTCCTGCACGGCGCGGATTTTCATGCGCCGCACCAGATCATCGGGCAAATCCAAGGTCGTTTTCATGGTGTTACGCTCGCCATTTTACCAGCTTCCCGTCAAGTTGGCTTTACGCTGGCCGCTCCTTGAGCGCCTTTCTGGCAACCTTCGTCGTCCTGACAAGGTGCCGCCTATCCCATTCATTTCCTGATAAAACTCATATGAAAACAATAGCCACCATCCTTCTCGGAGCCTTCCTCTCCGCCTGCTCCCTGCATGCTGCCGAGGGAGATTCCAAATCCCGCCTCGTCCAGAACCTCGAGGCTGGAAAAAAACAAACGCTCGTGACTTTCGGCACCAGCCTGACGGCAGTCGGCGCATGGGTCGACCAGTTGCGCGCTGTGCTCGACCAGCAATTTCCCGGACAGGCGACAGTTATCAACGGGGCCCAAGGCGGCGCCAACTCGGATTGGGGGCGTGAGTCCTTGGATGAAAGGGTGTTGGCCCACAAGCCGGACACCGTGCTCATCGAGTTTTCGGTGAACGATGCCAATGCCAGGCGCAATACTTCAGTCGAGCACGCGAAGGAAAATCTCGAAAA
>CALAPX010000188.1 GCA_937888355.1 uncultured Spartobacteria bacterium | reverse complement strand
TTAACTTTTCCGCCAGTTCCGAGACCGTATCACCTTGTTTATCCAGTTGGCGCTTGACCTCCGGAAGATAATTCCAAAGGTCATCGGTTTGAATGTGGTCATAAGCGGATATAAATCGGGATATCGGATTGCGGACGAAGGTGAAAATAAAAGCACTGGGGAAAAATTTCGGGTCTTCAGCTTGGTATTCAGCCACAGTGACGTGGCCCGTCTGGAAGCCAAGCCAAGCATCGAGCAGCGCGGAGCCAGCCGACTTTGGCACGTGAATGAATATCGCACGATCCCGGAGGAACTGACGGGGCAGCAGGCTGCTTGGCAGTGGTCGTGTTGGAGCAAAAAAACGGAATGAAAATTTCGAGAAAACTGATTTTGCTAGATTCACGTTGAAGGGTGCCTCGGTTATTCTGTTTTGATCAAAGGAAAAAGATCTGTTATTTTAGTTCGAACTTCGTAGACCTTTAACGACTTTCCATTCTGGCTGTAGCTGGTCGCATAATCTTACCCGAGTGGACTTTTTCAGAGAAGACTCGGAATTCAGTCAGGCCTTGCGAGCGGAGCAGGACGCGCTTCGAGCTCTCTTCAATAAAGGAAACAATAAGACTGTATTTTCCCGGAACTACGTCAATCGAGCCGAGACTGATGAAGAGTTTGTGGGTGCCCGGCTTGCAACGCAAAAAATCTCCGTGTTCGTTTTTAACCGGCATGCACACTAAGGGCATCATTGTCTCATCTGCGATGTAGATCGTGATAAGCGCGGCTTCCACTGATGAGGAGATGCTGAATTTCAGTTCTAATCGTCCTGTGCTTCCATGGGAAAGCCTCCCGCCACCTTCGAGCAAGATTGACTCAATCACCGCCTCTCTGCTTCCTGTTTCGTGCGTGGTGTGAGGAACCATTTCGAAGTAGCGGTCGATAGCTTCGGAAGAATTTGGTGCATCGATCATGACACAACCATGGTCCATCAGGATGACTCGCGTGCAAAATGAGGAAACAGACTGCATATTGTGAGATACGAGAATAACCGCTGCACGGGCCGATAGGGTGCGTACGCGGTTCAAGCACTTGATAACGAAGCTTGTGTCGCCGACTGCCAACACCTCATCCAGAATCAGGACATCCGGACTCAACGAACTGGCGATGGAACACCCGAGCCGCACCGACATACCCGAAGAGTAGTTTTGTACCGGCATGTCTATGAAGTCCCCGATCTCAGCAAACTCGATGATCTCGTCGATTTTTTCGTCGATTTCTTTTTTCGAAAGTCCCAGCACCGATCCGTTGATATAAATGTTTTCGCGACCCGTTAGGATCGGATTAAACCCCGCGCCCAAGGCAATCAACGCACCCACGCGCCCGTTCATTTCGATGCGACCACGATCCGGCTTGATCAGACCATTAAGTATTTTGAGCAGGGTTGTCTTCCCTGCCCCGTTATGCCCGATCAGCCCGAGGCACTCCCCACGGCGGAGTTCGAAGGAAACGTCACGCACGGCGTAAAACTCCCCGTCACGCAAATCCTTGTCGCGCGCCTCCGCGATCGCCGCGTGGGTAGCAGGTGGCGGGTAGATGGTGGCTGGTGAAATGCTCCCGCTTTCCGCTGAGCCTCCTCTATGGTCCATGCCCCTTTCTCCATGCTTGGCGAACGGATTGAGTTCGCCGGCAATGTCGCAGACCCCATACCAGAGGCTCTTCTTGAGAGACCGGCAGAACTTTTTGGAAACGCCCTCGACTCGGACGAGAACTTCGTCCGATTGGGTAGAGAGTGACGAGTTGCGGGTAACTAGTTCGGGATGCATGAAGTTACCTTTTTTGCTTCAGAGCCATCTTGCTTGCGCGCGGCTTTTTTACTTTTAACTGCCACTGCTGAGTTTCGCTCAGCCGCCCATCCGCTCAATCAAATGCGGCATGGCAATGCGAAACCCGATGAGACCGACTAGGATCAGCAACAGTGAAGCAGCAGCGACGACGAAAAACGGTCCCAGCATGGTCAGCGTTTGGCCGGTGAGACACTCCCTTGCGGTAACGATAAGCGGCGAGACCGGATTCCACGTGGCCAACCAACCAGCAATACCGCTCATTTGCGGTGGATATACCACGGGCGTGAGCAGCATCCAGAAACCCGCGACAATCGGAATCGCTCGAGCAGCGTCGCCGTAAAGCGCTGAAATCGGTGTGATGAAAAGGCCGAGAGCGAAACCGGCGGCTAACAATCCAAACAAGGCCACGGGCAAAAACGCCAATGTGGGACCAACGGGAATATTCCATAGGATCATCACGGCAGCGATGAGAACCATCCGGATCAATGCATTGAAAATCACCATGTAGAGACCGCCCACGAGCACCGCTTCCCGGGGAAAGGTGATCTTCACCAGCATGGCCTTAGCGGCTCCAAACGAAGCAGACGGGCTGGTCAACGCATCGACAAAAATCTGCCATAGCAACGTGCCCATGAGTGCAAAGGCCGCGTAGGAGATACCAACCACCTCAATGCGCGTGATCCCCTGAGATTGGAGAAAAATAAACGTGGCCGCGGCGACCAACGGCGGAAGAAAGGCCCACACATAGCCCAACAACGTTTGGCGATATCCGGCGCGCAGATCGCGCAGAAACAAGCGCCAAGCCAACTCGCGGCCGGCCCACATATCATCGGCGATCTCCCGCATCATGGCGACAGGATGTCGCAGCAGGGGCTCGGGCGTGTAAATGCGCCGCATTTCTTGCCGGTTCATCGAAGGGGAGGCTTGGTTGGCGCTTCTGTCAAAGACTCGATCTTGCCGGCGTCATACATCTCGGCAATCCCCTCGCGCAATTTCACCCGCGGCTCCCATCCGATTTCTCCGGCCGCCTTGCTGCTGTCCAGGATCACGGCGGGAACGGAAGAAATGGGCGCTGCCCCAAAGTCACAGGATTCGGTTGCCACATTGCAATCCATGACTTGGCCCATGAGGTCAATAACGTCCGATACGGAGTGGCCAACTCCCGAGCCGATGTTGAAGATCCTCCAGTTGGCTTCCTTGCCCCGCCGATGATCCGCCGCCAAAACTGCTGTGAAGGCTCGAGCCACGTCATCGACGTGCACATAATCCCTTACCGTCCCGACCGGGCCGAAAATACGCACGGGCTTGCCGGAGATCAACCGCGCCATGGCCACACCGATAAAGCCCTGCCGGCGCTCCATGGCGAGAAGCGAACCGTATGCATTGCCGATGCGCAGCACAGTCGCCCGCAGCCAACCTTGGTCGCATGCGGTTTGTAAATAATGCTCGATCATAAGTTTTTGAATACCGTACGGACTGAGCGGGTTGCATTGGTCTTCCTCGCGGAAAGCTCCACGCCCGGCACCGAGCCGGCCGTAGACCGCTCCTCCACTGCTGGCAAAAATCAGATGGCACTGACCGCGCCCTTGGCGGCGGCGAAGAGCTTCGAGCAGATTCAGGCTGGGAGCTATATTTGCGGTAAAATCACTCGGCCAATGCCGGTCGGATGTGGCCGGAGAATTCGATTGTGCCAGATGCAAGACAACATCCAAACCATCGACGAACTCCTCACAATCCGCTTCGTTCATCAAATCGCCTTGCATCCACTCCGCGGGCGGTAGCCCGCTGCGCGGTGATCTATCTCGAACCAGACAACGCAGGCATGCCGAATCCGGCCAAGGCAATGCGCGCAAAACGGCCTGCCCGATGAAACCTGTGCTTCCTGTAATGCCAATTACCATCGCTCAGCGGATATTGTGCCCAGCGTACTGTTTTTTGCCAACAAGCTGCCGCCCTTGGTCGGGAAGCTTTCGGCTTCGGACCGGGCGGGTTTCAGGATGTGGGGTTCCGACATTCGGTTTCGCATTTCGCCGAGTCGGGCGGCAAAGCGACTTGGGGTTAAAGTTTCAGAAATTTCACCAGCCAAGGCACGACTTTCTGGCCTTTGTCCAACCAGTATTTGAGGCGGTCGATACGTTCGGCGGGGAGTTGGCCGCCGGATTCGGGTAGGGATTGCATCATTTTCTCCATGCGTTTGATGCGCTCTTGCGCGGTACGCATGCGGGGGAGGAGTTCCTCCTCGATGTAGGACGTGGCGAAGCGACTCAATTCGCCGCTGGCCACATAGTGGTCCTTGCGCGCGCCGGGCATGTAAACCGTGCGGACCGCGCCGAATTCGCGGAGGAGTTTCAGGCCTTGGCTGGCCGCGCCCAAGCTCATGCCGGTGCGGGCCATGATTTCGCCCATGGCCAGCGGCCCGGCGGAAACAAAAAGCAGACCATAGATTTCACCGACGGATTTGGGCCAGCCGAGCAGGCGGAGGAAATTGATAAACATCTCGATCGACTCGACCTCGAGATCGGAGAGGCTAGAGGCTTTCTGCCGCGTGGCTTCAACAAGGGCGGGCATAGCTTTATTATGCTTAAGTAAGTCCTTCGAATCTTTCAATAACAAATGAAGGATTCATGAGAATTCCGGCCTCGGTCAGCGGGAAGATTAGCCTGGGGGCCCTCACCCACCGGGACGGCGATAAAGTTTCCGACTCTGTCTTACGGCAAGCGGCCGGCCAGGGGTCAAAATTTGACCGTCTCAATGGTCTCGTCGAAAAACTTGCAGCCGTCTTCTTGGTAAATCGCCCTGGCCACACTGAGGTGTTTTCGCGCGGCGGCTTCGTCCCCAGATTTGCGGGCGATCATCGCTTGGGCATAATACCACGCGGGG
>CALAPX010000187.1 GCA_937888355.1 uncultured Spartobacteria bacterium | reverse complement strand
CGTGTCCTCCACGCCATTCGTCAAAAACCGGTTGCGGTTGATCCAACCCTTTTTCGTATATTTGATGTTGTCATAGACCACAAAAACATCGACAGCAGTAATCAATTGCCAGTATCCAATGTAGGGTAAAAAGTAAGGCTGCATGATGGCGATTTTCATGAATCCGAAAACGGGGTTTTAGACAGGATCACAAGAATGGATTACAGAATAGATTTCAGAAAGAAAAGCAACCCACTCATTTCCTTTATTTATCTCCATCTCCTTGCTCTCTGCGTCCTGTGGTTAATTCTTCTGGACCCCTGTTTGACCAGCTACCCCGCTTTGTAGATCGAGTTGAAAATTTGAGCGAATTCGGATGCTTTCCCGTTTTTAATGAAAAGACATTCGCCCGGATTTTTATCCACGATGTTGCGGCTTATTTGCACGCGCAGGACAGGATCATCCACAAGTCTGACAACAGCATTTATATAATCATCGATTGTTTTTGCGCTTAAAAATTCAGGCTGGCCCACGAGCGATACGATCGCGCTATCGGAACACGAATGAACCTCATCGCCAACCAAATTCACCACGGGAAGCCCTTGCAGCAAAGCATCAACCAATCCATTAGTAGCCCCAAAGGGAAAGGTGCTGAGGAATAGATCGCACTGGTTGATGTCGCGGATGTAATCATTGTAGTTCTTGGTGGGCAAAACCACGCTGCCTGGAATCATTCCCTCGTATCGCCGTTTCACGGCTTGGTAGAGATAACCTAATGCGTTGGGGAAAAACCAGAACTCCACCTTTTTCTTCGCGGCCTGCTGGATGCGCTGGCAGGTCTCCAGAAATCTCGGCGTCACCTTCCGACTCCAAGCTGGAACCGCGATTCGGACAACCTCCGGATCCAGGCGAATATTGGGAGGAATGGATACGGCATCTGATCGCGGCGAAAAAACATCCAAACTTGGAACATCCATTGTCTTTTCCGATGTCGATGCAGGATTTTGACCAAAAGAGTTGAGGATAACATAATCCATCGCCTCCGAATGTGTCGTAGCCGGGTGCCCGAAGCTCATCACTTGGATCGGCGCGATGCGGACATTGGAGACCGCGATGCTGGAGAAGCGCATGCCGATGCTGGGGAGGTAGAGGATGTCGGGGGCCAGCGATTGGAGCTTGTCGATGACGGGGAGCGGGTTGTCACTCGGCAGGTCGATGGTTTCCACCTTGTGCGCCAGCTTGTCCAACTCGGGGTGTGGTTTGGCGTTGGCGATGACCATCGTCGTATCGAAGTGCTCCTTGAGCGATTCGATAGATGGGCCGTAGCACCGGTGCATGGCGTGCAAATGGCTGTAGAATTCTGCGAAGATGACGAGCTTCGGGCGCTTCTTGAGCGTGCGCTTGGTGGGGATCGGGGTGTCTTTCACGCCGTTCTTATCCAGCCAACGCCGCACGATTTTGTTCATGCACTTTTTGATATCGTGCTTGTGCGGGGCATCGGCGTAGCTGCAGCCCATGTAGGCGGTGACGATATTCAGGGAGAAGAGCGTTTTGCCGCCTGCGTTGAGGTTGTAAGCATCGGGATCGACATTTTCCCAGAGGTGCCCGGAGGCAAGAAGCTTGGACCGCACTTGTTCCGCCTGCGGCGTGTAGAGGAGTTGCTCGGAAAGGTAGCCGATCATGACCGAGAACGACCAGGTCGGATCCATCCGCAGGAAGGCATCGCACAGTTCCAGCGTCATGGAATTGATCGAGAGCCCCGTGAAAAGACGGAGCAGTTCCTGGCCATTATAAATTGTGCCCCCCTTGTCGTCCTGCTTTCCCAGCATTTTCAAGAGGTGCGAGGTGCCGCGGTACCCACTGACTTGAAACGCCTGTGTCATGCACCTCTTGAAGCGATTCATCTCGAGGAGCATTCCCTTTGAAAATGGCACACTTGTATCCACAAGAATCTGGGTCATTGCCGCAGCAAGGCGCGTTGCATCCGATTCGGAAGGTGTCGAAGTATCGGACTTTGAGCCTTGCTCGATGGCTCCCAAGATAGGAATCAGCGCATTTCCAGCCTCGTTGTATCGCTTGTCACGGACGCATTCCTCAAGCTGTAGTAATAACTTTTGATCCATCATTATTCTATTAAATCACCACCCTCCCCTATGTTCATAACAAGCGAAGCCTCCTGTCGATCTCTGAGGAGGATTTTCCCAGAGAAAGTCCCTCTATTCTTTGGATGTAACGAACAAAGGCACCACTGGTTTACACCCTTCTTGCAGGAACCAACCTTCCTGACCCCCATGGAGTTGGCCATGGAACCAGCGGCCGCTTGTGGCTAAGACGTTGATGAGTGTGCCGGGAGCGAGGGTGGTGATCTTTGCGAAGGGGTCGGTGGTCGGGGTGCGGTAGAGGACTGTGCCAGACTCTTTGAGGATCATTACCTCACGGGCGTGGAGGAAGCGGGGGTCGGTGGATAGGGCGAGCAATCCGGTGGCGGTTCCCGTGAGGAGGAGAAAAATGCCGAACCCGATGAATAGGGGCCTGGTTTTTTTCCGATAGAGGGGAAAGAGGAGGAGAAAAGCCCCAACCCAGAACAGGAGTGCGGCTCCGAGCGCAAGTGCATCCGGGGGAATTGCTGCGGCGACCTTGTTACGCCAGTCGAGGGGGGCGGTAGGGATACCCAGATCCCGGTTGGCGGCATTGAGGGCATCGCGGGCGGGGGTGAACGAAGGATCCAGTAGCAGGGCCCGGTTGAACGCGAGCGCGGCCTCAGCCGATTGGTCCGCACTGGCATGCACTTGGCCGAGTTCATAGTATATCGAGGCACTTGGCGGCGCGCTGTCGAGGTGCTTTTGGAACAAGGCAGTCGCTGCGTCACGCTCGCCATTTGCCAAGCGGTCCCTCGCCTCGGTCAGAAAATCGGCACGGCAAATCAGTCCCCCCACAAGGAGGGTTAGGAAGAGCACGAGACAGCAAAGGAACAAGGCGTGGGATTTCATACGATAACTTTCCTCAAGGCTGCGGAAATGCGGGCGCGGGATTCGTGATCAAGCGCTTTCGCCGCGTTGAAGGCGTATTGGGTTTCGTCATTTTTGGCCAGCAGACCACGAAGAACTGCGGCGGTATCAGCGTCAAAAGCATTCAACCGTGAATCCGCACTCAACGGGGAATGGGCGGTATCCAACGCCTCGTGAAGAATGGCTGTGGCGGAGGCAACAAACTCAGCATCCGAAGCGTGATCCAACGCAACCAGTCGCTCGTTGATCCTCTTTTGACGGCGCCGTTTCAATCCGGCAGGTGAGTTTAAGACGCGCTTCATTAATCCGGCAATCAGAAGCACAATCCAAAGGAGGGCGGCTCCGGCATTTGCGGCAACGAACCACGATTGCCGCATACATGGCGTCCAACTCGTCGCGCCGCGAGCCTGCTTCGCCTCTTGGAACACAGGCGTTGCTGACGATGAGGCCACGGGGGTGGGTTCCTCAGATGTTGGGATTGATTGCACAGGCGTCGGCGTGGCCTTAGCAGCAAGCGCCTCGACCGGAATCGGATCCTTGGCAAGCAACACATATTTGCCGCTGGAGGGATCAAAGAAATTGAACTTCACCCCGGGGGTCTTCGTTTGATCGGTGCGTGCGACAAGAAGGTACTCGTAGGTTTTTTCACCAGAGAAATTGATCGCGTCGGTGGCGCGGAAGGTCTCCGTGGGCGGGTAGGAGCGCCACTCACCATCACCGATCAACACAGGAGCACTCATCGCCTCGAAATTCCCCTGGCCGGAAATGACCACCCGCAACGTCACGGGTTCGCCCGGGGCGACTTTTTCGGGGCTCACGCTGGCTTCGATGTCAAATTTTCCAATCGCTCCAGAAAAATCATCGGGGCGTCCGTCTGTCGGCAATGACACGACATCCAAAGTGGCTGGGCGGGTCTCGACGGCGACATCCTGTGAGTTGGTGAACATGCCGGGGGGAACCATGCCTCCGAAATTCCTGAAAAAATCGTCAAACCCAGAAGGCATGCTTCCAGGTACCTGCAAACGCGCCTCAAGGGTTGCTGCAGGGATCACAATTTCGCCCGACTTCGCGGGACTAATGGCGGTCTGGAAGGCAAAGACAATGTAGTTTTCACCATTCACGATTTGCTCCCGCTTGGGCATGTTCGCGAACCGCTGAACAGTAAACCCTTCCCCTGTGAGGGCAGGACGGTCACCAACCTCTCCGCCGATATTGGTTTTGAAATAAAATCTCAACTCTGCCGGGACGACCTCGCCGACGTAGGCGTTCTTTTTGGAAAGCACAAGATCACCGAAAAACGGAAGTCCATTTCCGCCGCGCGCGCCTGGTGGCACTGAGGGGGCTTGCCCACCCGGAATCGTGGGTGGAGGCAATGGCATCGCTGCGGCATCCGCCACTTGAAGGCGGAGCGGATTGGTTCGGAGCCTTTTGTTGCCGACCCGCACCTCGATCGGGGGAATCTCAAACTCGCCAGCCTTCGACGGCGTGACCGAGTAGGTAAATGTCAGTGATGAGGTGATATCAAAGTTGTGCATCTCGAAGCGCGTAGCACGCCCGAACAACTGGATTTGCAATCCCGGCACATCGATCCGCTCGGGAACATCCGC
>CALAPX010000186.1 GCA_937888355.1 uncultured Spartobacteria bacterium | reverse complement strand
CTTTATTCCACACCAGCCCCGCTGGTTGTCGCTGGCGACTGGTGTGTTGGCGGGCCTCGAAGCCGCCGAACAACTTCGCTGATATTTTAATAAACCGCCCATTAGATTAGTATATTTTTTCAAATTCCTAGCATTTTATCTCTTATCGTTACCGTTGGAGCAGTTCGCTCAAGAGGTCGGCAAGCGGGACGAGGGCAAAACGCGATGATGTATCTGAAATAGCATACGGGAGCACCAGATTGCCGGCGTGGATCAGAGCGCCGCAGCTGTAGAGGACGTTTGGCACATATCCCTCGCGCTCGTCATCTCCGGGGCGCAGCAACGGTTGCTTCAAGCGCCCGATCACTCTTGATGGGTCGTTCCTGTCGAGCAATGCTGCGCCGAGACAGTATTTCCGCATCGGGCCGACACCGTGGGTGATCAGCAGCCATCCTGCCTCGGTCTCCAGCGGTGACCCGCAGTTACCCATTTGCACAAACTCCCAAGGATGCGTGGGGCGGATCAAAATACTGGATTCGTGCCAAAAGTGGAGGTGATCCGAAAACATGAGGGTGATATTTTCGCCATCCTGTCGGCCCAGCATGGCGTAGTGGCCACCGATTTTCCTTGGGAACAGTGCGAACCCTTTGTTGCGAATTGCCAGGCCGTTCAAGGTATAAATGGCGAACTCGTGGAAATCACGCGTGTGCAGCATCTGGGGCAGCACCACATTCCCATCGTATGCCGTATAAGTAGCCATATAGGTGCTCTGCCCGTCCTCCCCTTGAAACCGAACAAACCTAGCGTCCTCGATTCCGTTGATTTCACTCGGGGTATATGGAAAGAGGATTTTCTCGGAGATATCCATCCCTTCACGGAATCTCACTGTATAGTTA
The DNA here is from genome assembly GCA_937888355.1 of uncultured Spartobacteria bacterium. Taxonomy (GTDB): domain Bacteria; phylum Verrucomicrobiota; class Verrucomicrobiia; order Chthoniobacterales; family Terrimicrobiaceae; genus UBA967. The sequence goes on along the minus strand of CALAPX010000186.1, from coordinate 6,066 downwards.
GACTGCGCCAATAGGAGAGCCTTCTCCGCTGCGCGGCAGACGGCTGGATCTTCAGGGTTGCAGCGCACCTTTCGGACGATTGCAACGAGTTCACTCATCAGAAAACTTTCCGACAGCTCAGAGGTTGCGACCTCGATCGCGTCGCGCTCTACCCCCATCTCGAGCATCTTTCTTCGAAAGGTCTTCAACTCATACCGTGCAGCCGGATGCGGTCGGGGCTGGTGAACAAACCGCGACACTGGATCCATCCGAATCTCCCCTCCGCAGGTGACTATACCGGATCGGAATGTAATAGATGAAATATGCCCCTCCCCTGTCGCCCTCAGGCTCACGATAAAGCGAAGATCGCCCTCTGGCACGCCACTCTGGTCGGGAGCCGGTATAATGCCCGGATTGAATAGCGCGGTAGACTCCAATGAGTATTCATTGGTGAAGTAGGAGCCTAACAGCAATCGGCGTTCCTTACTCAATTCCCGATCCGTAGGCAAAAAATGTCTCACCTGCTCGAATCTTGCCTCAAAAATCTCGCGGATGCGCTCGTGCCGCTCATGGAAATCAAAAAACACCTCATCGAGCTTCGTTCTTACCTCCTCTTCATTGAGATGCATGACCCGTGAATACAAACTCACCACGCGAGGATTTGGCTCATGGGAAGGGAGCGGCTTGACGATCAGCGATGGGATAAACGGCCTCAACAAGACGCGGCGAGGGTTGGGTCCGAGCGTCAAGCTGAGCCTCTTTATTTTGCTCTCGAGCGGTGTTCCCCGTTTTTTGCGGACATGAGTACTTGGATCCATGGATTATTTTTTTCGCACCGTGCACCAAGGCACCGCGCATGCTTAACGCTTGCACAATCCACATCCCCAACCCATGGGGTAAACTCCGTGCTCTATCCAAGCCAACTGAAATCATGAATATTCCCACCCCATTGATTGACAGCACCTCTTCGCCCCCGCATATTCCCTGCCCTTTCACCCTAGGGCAAGTAACCCGCAACTATGGACAACATTCGCAACATCGCCATTATCGCCCACGTCGATCACGGCAAAACAACACTCGTCGACCAACTTCTCAAGCAGGCCGGCACGTTCCGCTCGAACCAGAAGACCGATGAACGCATGATGGACTCGATGGACCTCGAGAAGGAAAAAGGCATCACCATCCGCGCCAAGAACGCCGCCTTCCGCTGGAAAGACTATCACGTAAATATCGTCGACACCCCCGGCCACGCCGATTTCGGTGGCGAGGTGGAGCGCATCATGAAGATGGTTGACGGCGTCCTTCTGGTCGTCGACTCGCATGACGGGCCACAGGCTCAAACAAAATTTGTACTCCGCAAGGCCATGGAAAATGGCCTCAAGCCGATTGTTGTCATCAACAAGATCGACCGAGAGAATGCCCGCCCACACAAAGTCCTCGACATGGTTTTTGAACTATTCATGGAACTCGATGCCAGTGACGAGCAACTCGATTTCCCGCACATCTACGCCAGCGCGAAGCAGGGATTTGCCAAAAACGAGATTACCGACACCTCCGACACGATGGAGCCTCTTTATGAAGCGATCGTGAAACACATCCCGCCACCGCCGAAGCCGACCGTCGAGTATTTCCAAATGCTCGTCTCGAACCTCGACTACAGCGACTATCTCGGCCGGATCGCCTATGGTCGGATCATCAGCGGCACTGTCTCCATGGGGCAGAGCATCGTATGCATTCACAGCGACGGCCGCAAGGAGCGTGCAAAAGTCACGGCGATCTTCTCCCACGAGGGACTCGATAAAATTCAAATCCAAGAGGCCTCTGCCGGGGATATTGTCGGCATTAGCGGCTTCGAGGAAGTCTTCATCGGCGAAACCCTTGTTGACTCAGAGGAGCGGGCAGCCCTGCCTTTTGTGGACATCGACCCGCCCACGATCTCGATGAAAATTTGCGTGAATGACTCGCCACTCGCTGGACGCGAAGGCAAGCTCCTCACCGCCCGCCAAATTCGAGACCGCCTCGTACGCGAGACACGCGGCAACGTCTCCATTTCATTTGCCGACACCGATATCGCCGGTCACTTCGATGTGAAGGCTCGCGGTGAGATGCAGATCGCTGTCCTCGTCGAGCAAATGCGTCGCGAGGGATTCGAACTTCTCGTCTCCCGCCCTGAAGTCATCTTCAGGCGTGCAGAAGATGGTTCTGTGCTTGAACCCATGGAAACTCTCTACGTTGATGTTCCGACCGACAACTTGGGAGATATCCTCCAATCCCTTGCCGGCAGGAAGGCAGAGATCGTGAATATGGAGCACAATCCCCACAGCGTGCTTGTGCAAGCGACTATTCCCACTCGTGGACTCATCGGATTTGAGACCGACCTCGTGAATGCCACCAAGGGCCATGGCATCGCAAGCCACCTGTTCAAGGAATACGGATCACACAAAGGTGATATCCCAAGCCGGGGCAACGGTGTCCTTGTCTCCATGGAAGCCGGCATCAGCATGGCTTACGCTCTCGACAGCATCCAAGTCCGAGGACGCCTCTTTATCGGTCCACAGGAGGAAATCTACGAAGGCATGATCATCGGAGAAAATGCCCGCCCGGATGACATGCCAGTAAATCCATGCAAAGCGAAGAAGCTTACCAACATGCGAAGCCAAGGTGATGGCAAGGGCATCTCCCTTGCTCCGCCGGTGGTCATGACTCTCGAGCGCTCACTGGAATACATCGCCCCCGACGAGTATGTCGAGGCCACTCCAAAGTCTCTCCGCCTGCGCAAGAAAATCCTTGATGCTTCCGCCCGCAAGCGCGCCGAAAAATCCGCTGGCATCTTTGCCAATTGACCAAATTACCGCACGCCGCATTTCGGAGGCCGACTGGAGGATTCTCAAGTCGGCACACGAGCGGCGTGTGGAGCCTTGGATCGCTCCCCGCCTCCGACGCAAATCGCGCGGAGAGCGACATCCGGTGGAAGATTTTCTTTTTGATTACTACCCGAACCGTCCCTCACTTTTGAGGCGATGGACGCCTGGTCCAGGCGTCACACTGCTTGGAGATTCAGCGGCCGAACTCCCTATCAGGCCCTCACTGGAGAGGCATGGTGACGGATTTTCCCTTCCACAGCCGCCCCCAGCCAGACGCCCTTTTATCGAATGGCTTCGCCGCTTCCTTGAGGCGTGCGCAGCACGCCCCCCATTCTTCGGCTGCCATGGCCTGCATGAGTGGGCGATGGTTTACCGTACCAGCAGTCCTCGGCATGAATCTCTTCCTCTACGCCTTTCGCCGGAATCCATCGCGGCTGTAGTTGAGTCCCTTCCGGTGCGCTGCTCCCACTACGATGCCTTTCGCTTTTTCATGCCCGAGGCTCGCCCGCTGAACCGCCTCCAACCGACACGCGAGGCATCAATTGACCTTGAGCAACCCGCCTGTCTGCATGCGAACATGGATCTCTACAAGTGGTGCTTCAAGCTTTCCCCATGGTGCCCCTCCGAACTCACCGCCGATGCCTTTGAACTTGCCCGAGAGATCCGCGAATTAGACATGCGGGCGAGCCCCTATGATGTATCGGCATATGGTCTCGAACTCGTTGCGATTGAAACCCCCTCCGGCCGGAGCGAGTACGAATATCTTCAGCGCGCCTTCGCAGAACGTGCCAGGCTGATCCGTGCCCGCCTAATCGCTCTTTGCTCGTCCCTCATTGACTGACGGCCCCCCGAACCATTCTGCGACTCTCCTGGCAACCGGGTTGTTATAATCCATCAGCTCCGCTTTTGGGGTTCGAATGGCATCGTGCAATTGCACCATCCACCAGGCGGCAAGCAAGGGAAGCATCCATGGCAGGAACCGCCGGGATCGCTTCCAGCATGCGCTCCAATCCAACAGACTCTTCCCCCGTGCCGCTTCAATACAAATTATACACCCAAAAAGAATCCCTAGAAAAAGCACCCCGAACCCGATGGGATTCAACTCCAACGCACGGGGCCAATCACCTCCAAGCACCGCATAGACAGAGCGTGTCACCCCGCAGAATGCACAGGGTAATCCCGTGACACTGTGAAAAGCACATTTCGGCGCGATGACTCTCGCCGCTGAAGCCATCCAACTGACACCCCAGCCGCAGGCTAAAATAGCCACGACTCCAACTCCCCGCATCCATCGTTCATGCGGCAGCAGAGGCGGCACGTTTATTCCTCCTCCGTCTCCCTACCGCTCCCCCGGATCAGCAGAGTGATTTCCCCTTTGGGTGGTTTAGATGAAAATTTTGCCAGCAATTCGTGTGGCATCCCGCGCAGATATTCCTCGAACGTTTTGCTCAACTCCCGCGCCACGCAGACTTCCCGACGGGGAGAGATACCCTCAAGTGCCGCAAGGGTTTTTACAATCCGGTGAGGAGACTCGTAAAAGATACTCGTCTCCCGGCGTTCAAGCGCTGCCGTCAGCTCGGATACACGGCGTCCACTTTTTACGGGTAAAAAACCCCCGAAGTAAAACCTGTCGCTGGGAAACCCAGATCCCACGAGGGCAGTGACCACGGCGCAAGGGCCAGGAAGAACAGTAATGGGCAACCCTCGATCGACACAGGCCCGAATGAGGCGGTGTCCGGGATCCGATATCCCAGGCATGCCCGCGTCGCTCACCAGCGCAACATGAAGGCCAGAGGCCATACGATCCAGCAACTCCCCGCAGCGAGATGATTCATTGTGCGCATGAAGACTGACAAATGGCTTCTTGATGCCCAAATGCGCAAGCAACATGCCGCTATGCCGAGTATCCTCGGCGGCCACTAGATCAGATGCCTGTAATGCCTCGATCGCCCGCAGGGTGATGTCCTGCCGGTTTCCGATTGGAGTAGGAACTACAGTCAGCACGCCGGAACCTTCCAGCCCACTACCAGCCCTCGCAGATCTGGACGGTTATATTTTTGGCGAGATCCGCGGCCGCATCAGACATGGCCTGCCGTTCGATTGTTTGCAGATCGCTACCGCTGAAGAACGAAGCCCGGCCGACTTGAGCACCACTCATGAGAATCGCACCGCTACGTTGACTAACAACCTCATAGCGGACTTGCACACTCAATCCAAACTCACTGGTCGCTAGCACATTATTTTGCACAGCCCGAAGCGAGTTGCGGTCGATTTTTTCGATCGTGCAATACAAGATCGCCTCAGCCTCATTCGTGCCAACGATACGGTAGGTGCCATCCTGCTGGAGGCGCTTGACCAGTGAATCGGCAAAGAGCGACTCGGCCCGCGGCTTGAAAGTTTTATTTTTAAACATAGGCACCGCCAACGTCTGCACCGAGCGCATCGGCGTGGGGCGGATCTCGCCAAGTTTGTAACCGCAACCCCCAAGCAGCAGAGTCGCCAGAAGCACCAGTGTGGAGCTTTTCATTATTAGTTGGGGAGACCAGGTTCCACGGCGGGCATGGGCGCCACATCGCGCGCCTCAGTGCGCAGTCTGGGACTACTTACCACCGGCAATTCATCGGGAACAATATCGCGGCGGGGCGGACCATTAAAATCGGCGAGGGAGGATGACTCAACTTGGGCCTGCATCCGACGACGGAGCGCAGCTGTGGCTCCGCTCTCGGCATTTTCTGGACCGGTTCTTAATGTGTCATCACCAACAAGACTGCGCAATTCCTGGACTCGTTCCGAGGCGACTTTTGCCTCCTCCGTGCCGGGCGAACGGCGGGACACATCATTGTAGTAGATGGCTGCCGATCGGTAATTTTTATAGCGGTCGTAAAATTTGGCAATGGCGAGCAGATCGTTCGCCTCAGTCCCGCCGAGCCTCGCCATGTTTTCGCGAGCTTGGGCGACTTTTTCACTGCCGGGATACTGAAGCAGAAAATCCTCAAAGGAATTTTTTGCCTCGATCACTGAGGAAAGATCCTCGGATTTTCCCGAATCTCCGATCTTCATGTAAATATAGCCGATCTGGTAAAGGGCATCATCGGCAATAGAGCTCGTTGGATACCGGTCAAGAACCTGACGATAGGCCGCTGCCGCATCCTTGACGCGCCCTTGGCGCTCGTAAGTAACCCCAAGGTTGAACTGAGCGATTGGCGCATTTTTGCTGAACGGC
>CALAPX010000185.1 GCA_937888355.1 uncultured Spartobacteria bacterium | reverse complement strand
ATCGAACGTGAAATCCTCCAGGTTGGCACGCTCTGGATTAAGGATCATGCGTGGAAGCGGGCGGCAGTCTCGCGAGAGTTGGAGGCGTGCCTGCTCGATGTGGTTCGAGTAGAGGTGGAGATCACCGAAGGTGTGGACAAACTCTCCGGGCTTAAGGCCGGTGACCTGGGCGACCATGAGTGTGAGCAATGCGTAGGAGGCGATATTGAAGGGAACACCAAGAAATAAATCCGCGCTCCGTTGATAGAGTTGGCAACTGAGTTCGCCATCGCGCACATAAAATTGGAACAAGGCGTGACAGGGGGCCAAGGCCATAAGATGCAGCTCTGCGGGATTCCATGCGGACACAACGAGGCGCCTGCTGTCCGGGCTCTTCTTGATATCCTGTACAACGCGGGCGATCTGATCGACGACGATGCCATTTGCTCCATGCCACGAGCGCCACTGGGCTCCATAAACAGGCCCGAGGTCTCCATTTGGGTCTGCCCATTCGTCCCAGATCGTCACCTTGTTCTCCTGGAGGTAGCGGACGTTTGTGTCGCCTTGGAGGAACCAGAGGAGTTCATGAATAATTGAGCGGAGGTGGAGTTTCTTTGTGGTGAGCAGAGGAAAGCTGTCGCGCAGGTCGAATCGTTCCTGCGCGCCGAACACGGAAAGCGTTCCTGTGCCTGTGCGGTCACTTTTGCCGTTGCCTTGATCAAGGACAAGTCGGAGGAGTCGTTGGTATTGCTGCATGTAAGCTCGGGATATTGATTGAAAAATGGGTATCGCCTCAAGTCAGTCGCGTCATGCTTTTCATCGGCGCCTGAGTTTTCGGTTGATGATATTGATAGCCGCCATGGTTTCCTCCACGCGAAGGACAAGGCAGATAAGGAGGTAGGCTGCGGATGCAAGGCCGATCGTAATGAACAGCCGAACAGATTGCATCGCGAGGTGATCCCCAGGGAGAAGTGAAGGGGTGTGGTCGAGCGATATTTTGCACACGGTGGCGAGGGCGGTAGCGGCGAACGTGCAGCGGATAAAAGTGCCCGCCAGACGACGCGTCTCCAAGGTGCGCGCGGCAGGTCGCATAAGAATATAGAGCGCAGCGAAATTCAGTATAGCGCAGATAGAGGTGGAGAGAGCCAAGCCTTTGTGGCCAAGATCAAGGCGGAACATGAACAGGTAGTTGAGGATGAGGTTCAGGCCCACCGCACCGAAGCTCACGGTCATGGGAGTCCATTTCTTATCAATAGCATAGAAGGCCGGTGAGAGAACCTTGATGCAGGAGTAGGCTACGAGGCCCGCAGCGTAGAATTGCAAGGCAAGGGCGGTTTGGCGCGTGTCGTTTTCCACAAAGTGGCCGTGCTGGTAGATCAGACTAATGACAGGTGCAGCAAGGAACCAAAGTCCAACCGCCGAGGGGAGGGTTAAAAAAACTGCGAGCCTTAAAGCCCGGCCAAGAGTCGGTCCAAAGCGGCTGGTATCGGCTTCCGCGGCAATACGTGAGACAACAGGCAGGGTAATGGTGGCCACAGCAACACCGAAGACTCCAATAGGGAGCTGCATGAGGCGGAATGCACTGTTCAGCCAGGTCACGGCCTCGGCTCCCGCGTACGAGGCGAAACGCGAATTTACCAACACATTGATCTGCACCGCGCTTGCAGCGATGACCGAGGGGAGCATGATGGTTAGGATTTGAGTGATGCCGCTGTCATTCCAGTGGAAATCTGGGCGAAAGCGGAACCCCGCCTTGTGCAGGCTGGGGAGTTGAATCGCAAACTGGAGAAATCCGCCAACCAACGTGCCAAGGGCAAGGCCGATCAATGACTCACGGCCAAATTCCGGATTGATTATCCACCCGAACACAACGCCGCCAACAATCGAACCGATATTGAAAAAACTCGAAGCCAGTGCCGGCGCGGTGAAGATTTGGCGGGAGTTCAACGCCCCCATGACCATTGCCGCCAATGAGACGAGCAGGATAAAGGGATACATGATGCGGGTCAGAAGAATTGTGAACGCCGCATCCGCCGCATCGAACCCTGGAGCCAAGAGGTGGACCAGCGGTTCAGCGAATACAACCCCAAGGAGACTGAGTCCGCTCATGAAGACGGCCACAAGGGTGAGCATCTTAGACGCTACTGCCCAAGCAGCCCCGGGACCCTCCTGCTCGATCTTCTTGGAAAACACCGTGATGAATGCCGTGGATAATGCTCCCTCGGCGAAAAGGTCTCGCAGGAGATTTGGCAGCCGGAACGCAATAAGGAACAGCCCCATCGCCTTGGTGCCAAAGATGGCATTGAACAACACCTCGCGTACGAGTCCAAGAACACGGCTTAGCATGACGGCTGCCGCGATGACGCCGCTGGCGCGTGTGTTAAGGCGCTTCCCGTCGTTCATCGCGCAGAGGCCTTGCGAAGCCGGTCCATAATGGCTTCGCCGATGCCTGATTCGGGAACTGGTTCTGCGGTGATCAACTCCAATCCTGCGGCATCAAGGCGCCGCATCGCTCCATAGAGGTTTGCCGCGGCTTCGCGAAGGTCTCCATTGGCACTCAGGCGTTCGACGTGGGAGAAGCCTTTACCATTTCCGCTCCAAGCCAGGAGTCCATGGCGGTCGCTTGCAGGGCGTGGATTTTCTTCGATGAGCAGCCGTGTGTGCGGAGCGTAGTGGCTTTTCATTCCGCCCGGAGCAGACACACCGCTGGGTGTGTCATCCAGTGGAGCAAACGCTCGAAGATCATCGGCCGTTACCGGCCCCTGCCTTAAAATCCGAAGCCGGTCTTCGAGGACCTCAACAATCGTGGATTCGATGCCATGTGGGCATGGGCCGGCATCCACAATCAGTGGGATACGGCCCTCAAGTTCGGCAATGACATGATGTGCGGTCGTGGGGCTGATGCGCCCGAAGCGGTTCGCGCTGGGTGCGGCGAGCGGCCTGCCAAATGCAGTAACGATTTCTTGAAATACAGGATGGGCGCTTTGCCGCACAGCAACTGTGTCTCGTCCATCGGTCACCAGATCGGGCACCAGCGCGGTGCGATGAAGAACAAGAGTCAGTGGGCCAGGCCAAAAAGCATCTGCAAGGGCCACGGCAAGTGGGGTTGGTATGGCGATACGCTCAAGCCAATCATTGCCGGGAAGGTGCACAATCAATGGATCGCAGAGGGGGCGGCCTTTTGCCTCGAAAATTTTCGCACATGCGATGGGGGAAAGAGCATCCGCCGCGAGACCATAGACGGTTTCCGTGGGAAGGGCGACAGGCTCACCGGCCTCAAGAAGCGAAACCGCTTCGGCGATCCCATCCTTCGCCTGACAAATGCGTGTCTTCAACCCAGGGAAATCGAAAGAACGTCGGCTGTTTGCTTCGCGCGGTAGGCTAGAAGAGCCGCATGAACCGCCGGCAAATCGAAGGAGAGCAACGCTGCGGCAAACAGGGCGGCATTTTTTGCTCCAGGCACTCCAATGGCAAATGTGGCTACCGGAACACCCGCTGGCATTTGAACGATCGACAGCAGGGAATCCTGACCTTTAAGCGCGTGGCTTTCCACTGGAACGCCAAGTACGGGAATATGAGTTTGAGCGGCAATCATGCCTGGCAGGTGAGCCGCTCCCCCGGCTCCCGCAATAATGGCCCGCAAGCCGCGTGACTCCGCAGATTTGGCATATTCCGCCATGAGGTCTGGGGTGCGGTGGGCAGAAACAACGCGGCATTCGTGCGGAACGCCCAAGGTGGAAAGCATATCGGCCGCTTCTTTCATGGTGCTCCAGTCGGAGCGACTGCCCATCACAACTCCCACAAGAGGGGAGGGTGATTCCGATGTTGGTTTACTCATTACGGGTCATGGTTGAAAAGAAAAAGGCCGGATGGAACAAAATTCCACCCGGCCTTCATGATCGAAACTATTTTGAGAGTCCGATCGTGCTTGGTGCTGGTGCGGGCTGAGCCTTGCTAGCGCAAGCGCCGAGGCCGAGAGCTGCAATGGCGAAAGCCACAGTTGCGACGATTTTTGCAAATTTCATGATTGATTTTTCTCCTCCTTTCTTGGCGGGTAGCCGGAGTGAATGTGTCAGAATCCATTGGCCTGACAATCTTATTTGGAATGGGTGATGACCCCATCGGGGGGGCGCTGGCGTTGACCAGTTGGCGCATCGCTGATAGACATTTCCGCCTTTCATGAGCGGCTACAAAGACACGATCAACCTTCCTAAAACTGACTTTCCAATGAAGGCGGGCCTGGCCCAGCGAGAACCAGAAATGTTGGCAAGATGGGAAACAGACGGGCTTTACAAAAAAATCCAGGAGCGCCGGAAAGATGCGCCACTCTACCTCCTCCACGATGGGCCTCCATTTGCCAATGGCGATGTCCACATGGGCACAGCTCTGAACAAAATCCTCAAGGATTTCGTGGTAAAATCAAAAACGATGGCCGGCTTCCGTGCTCCGTTCATCCCCGGGTGGGATTGTCACGGACTCCCGATCGAGTTCCGTGTGGTCAAATCCTCCGCAGGCCTTGCTCCTGCAGAGGTGCGCCGCCGATCAGAGGAATACGCCCGCAAGTTTATCGATATCCAGCGCCGCCAGTTCAAGCGGCTCGGTGTGTTCGGCGATTGGGAAAACCCTTATCTCACGCTTGATCCCGCTTATGAGGCAGGAATGATTCGCGCTTTTGCAACGTTCGTTGAGAAGGGTCTGGTCTACCGGAAGAAAAAGCCCGTCCTTTGGAGCACTGGTGCGCATACTGCCTTGGCAGAAGCAGAAGTCGAATACGCCGAACGGACCGACCCCGCCATCCATGTGGCCTTCGCTTCAACAAGCGGACCGATCGGCGATGCCGCGTTCGTGATTTGGACAACCACCCCGTGGACGCTCCCCGCCAACCTGGCAATTGCCGTCCACCCCAAGGAAAAATACACACTGCGTGATGTCGTGCTGGCCAATGGGTCAACGCGTCAACTTGTGATCGCCAATGCCCTTTGGGAGGCATTTCTTTCCGAGACCAACTCAACAGCGGCGGCCGGTGGGAGGGAGTTTACTGGTGCAGAACTAGCCGGATCCAAGGCCCGGCACCCCTTCCTCGATCGTGAGGTGCCCGTCATCGTGGCCGATTTTGTCACGATGGAAAAAGGCACTGGCCAGGTCCACATCGCTCCTGGACATGGTGCGGACGACTACCTCGCCGGCCAAGCCAATGGGCTAGAGGTTCTCTCGCCCGTCGATGGGAACGGCAAATTCAGTACCGAGTGCGGGGTTCCTGATCTTGTTGGGCTGCACGTCCTTGAGCAGGGAAATAAAGAGGTGCTACGCATTCTTGCCGAACGCCAAGTACTCCTTGCACAATCCGATTATCTCCACGACTACCCGCACTGCTGGCGCTCCAAGACGCCGATTCTCTTCCGGGCGGTGGAACAATTTTTTATTCGCATTGACGCCATCCGCAAGACAGCCATTGGTGAGATCGATGCAACACAATGGATTCCACATTGGGGGCGCAACCGTATTCGCGGAACCGTGGAGTCCCGCCCCGACTGGTGCATCTCCCGCCAACGCACTTGGGGTGTGCCATTGCCTGTCTTTTATGATGCCACCGGCGAGCCAATTCTCGATGCCGGCGTGATCAATAAAGTCGCCAAGGTTTTCTCTGAAAAGGGAACGAACTCATGGTTTGAACTTGATGATGCCGCATGGGCATCGCTTGTGGGTCTCCCTGCCGGTACCACCCGCCGCAATGACACGCTTGATGTGTGGATTGATTCGGGTCTCAGCCACGAGACGGTCTTGCGCCAGCGTCCCGAACTCGCTTTCCCCGCCGATCTGTATCTTGAGGCAACCGATCAGCACCGCGGCTGGTTTCAGAGTTCGCTGATGACCTCGGTGGCGCTCAATGGCAAAGCCCCCTACCGGACAGTGCTCACTCATGGATTCGTGATGGATGTCGATACGCGGAAAAAAATCTCCAAGTCCGCCGCAGGTGGGTACCAGAAGCCTACAGATGCCGACCATTACGTGAACAAATACGGAGCCGACCTGCTTCGCTTATGGGTTAGTAGCGTGAACTTCACGGATGATGTTCCTTTCTCCGAGGAAATCTTTACGCGTCTTTCAGATGCCTACCGCCGAGTCCGCAACACGCTCCGCATTCTTCTGGCAAACCTGCATGACTACGACGCAGCGAACCCGCCTTCACCCGAAGCGCTCACCTTTGTGGATCGCTGGATCCTTGCACGCCTTCAGGAGGTCGTTGCCAACTGCCTGGAAGCTTATGAAAAACTCGAGTTCCACCGCGTCCATCACACGATCAACCAATTCTGTGCCGTAGATCTCAGCAGTCTTTATGTGGATATCACAAAGGACCGGCTCTACTGCGATCCGAAGGACTCCACGCGTCGACGCGCCACTCAGTTTGCCATGCACCGTGTATTTGACACGCTCGTGAGGTTGCTTGCTCCCGTTCTCGCTTATACCGCTGAGGAGGCTTGGGGGCACTTCCAGTCTGGAAGCTCAGTCCACGAGCAGGATTTTCCAACTCCCGATAAGGCATGGCAAAACGCCGAGACCATCGCGGCGATGGATGCACTCCTGCAAATCCGGGCTCGCATTTCGCAGACAGTGGAAAAACCTCAAAAGGCCGGCGAGATTGGCAGCGCTCTCGAAGCGAGGGTGACCCTTGGTGCCACACCCGAAGAAATGAAATCGCTCACGCCCGTGTTGTCCGAAGCGGAGGAGATTTTTATCCTGAGCGATCTGGTAATCGCTGAATCCTCCGCGCCGGTCTGCGAGGTATCCAAAACCTCAAATGCCCGTTGCGAGCGCTGCTGGAGATATAGGCCTGAAGTTGGCAAAATCCCAGAACACCCAACACTTTGCGCCCGTTGTAATGGCGCTCTGCGCTGAGTTGCGAACACCTCATTACCAATGAAAATGTTGCTTACGTTGACTTTTCCGATCTTTTTAATCGACCAAATTACAAAGTGGGCCGTGTTGGCGACGATCACCACCGATGAGTATGTTCCCGTTATTCCCGGGGTTTTCAATCTGGTGCAGGTTCATAACACGGGTGCGGCGTTTGGAATGTTGAAGGACAACAACGTTTTTTTCATTGGTCTCGCCAGCATTGCGCTGGTTGTTCTTGCCATCATGGCCCGCAGGGGATGCTTCATGGATAAGCCCACACGCGTTGGAGCTGCTTTATTGACATCAGGCGTCCTCGGCAACCTCACCGACCGCTTGATCCACGGATATGTAGTGGATTTTCTTGATGTGATTCTCCCGTGGTATGGGCACTGGCCGGCATTCAATATCGCTGACGCCGCGATTTGCACTGCTGCGGGATTGTTTCTTTTGTCAGGATTCATCGGCGGGGAATCGATGAATAAAGCCTGAATTTCGCTTGTTTCCATAACCGCCTGACCCAAATCTAACCACTTTACACCATGCCAAACACCATACTCGTCGGCGCCCAATGGGGCGATGAAGGAAAAGGAAAAATCATCGATTTTCTCACGGATGAGGCGCAGATCGTCGTTCGCAGCCAGGGAGGTAACAATGCCGGGCATACGATTGTGATCGGGGGCGACAAATACGTGCTGCATCTGATCCCCTCAGGCATTCTTCGCAAATCAAAAATCTGCGTCATTGGCAATGGAGTCGTGCTCGATCCCGTATCGCTTGTTGGCGAGATCGAGGGGCTGCGCAAGCGCGGGGTAAAGGTCGAAAAAAACCTCCTAATCAGCGATGCAGCCCATCTGGTCATGCCGTACCACTGCGCTCTCGACGGTCAGCGTGAATCTCTCAAAGGCAGTAAAAAAATCGGCACGACAAAGCGGGGCATCGGTCCAGCCTATGCCGACAAGGCATCCCGTGTCGGTTTGCGCACCGGTGATCTTCTGCGCCCGGATCTCTTCAAGAAAAAGCTCAGCCGCCGCATCAAGGAGAACAATGTGATCCTCAAGAGTCTCGGTGCAAAACCCCTCAATGCAAAAAAAGTGCTCGAGGAGCAACTTGTTGCGGCCGCAGTCCTGCGCCCATTCATTGCGAATACCGCAGTATTTCTTCACCGCGCCCTCGCTTCAAAGAAGAGCATGTTGTTCGAGGGGGCGCAGGGAACGTTTCTTGATATCGACCATGGCACGTACCCATTTGTCACCAGTTCGAACACGACCGCAGGTGGCGCCTGTACCGGGAGTGGCGTGCCTCCGCACCGCATCGATTCTGTTCTTGGAGTGATGAAAGCCTACACGACCCGTGTCGGTGAGGGGCCATTTGTTACGGAAGAGGACTCCCTAGGAGACATGCTGCACGGCATGGGGCGCGAGTTTGGAGCGACCACCGGGCGCGCGCGCCGCTGCGGTTGGTTCGATGCTGTCTCAACCCGCTACGCTGCCTTGCTAAATGGAATCGATGAAATCGCGATCACGAATCTCGATGGTCTCGACAACCTTGAAGTGATCCAAGTTTGTGTCGCCTACAAGCTCGATGGAAAGACAATCGAATTCCCACCCACCGACTCAGACGATTTGGCCCGCTGCAAACCAGTCTATCTTGAGATGCCAGGGTGGATGAAATCGACAGAAAAGGCCCGCAAGTTTACCGATCTCCCTCCCAATGCCCGTGCGTATGTCAAAAAGATCGCTGAACTAACGGAAACAAAATTGACAATTGTGAGCATCGGGCCTGCTCGAGCTCAGACGATCCGGCTCTGATCCCCATGGGCGATACCCCCAAGCATGTCGCGGTGATTATGGATGGCAACGGCCGTTGGGCCCAGGGCCGTGGACTCCCTCGCCTGGCAGGCCACGAGGCTGGATCCAAATCAATCGAGCGCTGTGTGCAGGCATGTATTGATACCGGTGTTGAGTATCTAACGCTCTATGCGTTTTCGTCCGAGAATTGGAAACGACCGGCTCTAGAGGTCAACGGCCTCATGCTCCTGCTGGAAAAGTTTCTCAACCAAAAACGAGACGAGATGGTACGGGAGGGTATCCGGCTGCACCATATTGGCCGAATCCAAGAACTCCCTGCTGCTTGCCAGCGCAAGCTCCGCGAAGTCATGGATGCCACGGCATCTAATACCCGCCTGCACCTCATTCTTGCTCTTAACTACAGTGGACGCGCCGAGATTGTGGATGTTGTCAAATTACTCGCTGCGGATGCAGCCAGAGGGGCCATCCAACCAGACGATATTACTCCCGAGCTCTTTGCCTCCCGCCTCAACACCGCAGGCATTCCCGATCCGGATCTCCTTATCCGCACCTCCGGCGAGATGCGCATTTCCAATTTTCTCCTCTGGCAGCTCAGTTACACGGAAATCCATGTCACCAAAAAACTGTGGCCCGACTTTCATAAAGAAGACTTCCTTGCCGCGCTTGAAGACTATCAGTCACGTTCGCGGAGGTATGGGGGGATCGTGGCCTGATCCCGGTAGGGAGAAAATTAATAGGCGCGATGGGCGATCGGGGCGCCATTCTTTGTTTCGGGGAATAGCGCACCCTCTTTTTGGAGTTGATCGCTCATGGCTTGGAGCATGGAGGCCAAGCGCTCGGGCTGGGTGTCCGCAAGGTTGTTTGATTCGGAGGGATCGTTCGAGAGATCGAACAATTCATAGCGGGGGTTTTGCGGAGCCTGGGGATTGTAATGGGTGATCAACTTCCAGTTGCCCAACCGGAAGCAGGTGAAATACATGCTTCGGTGGCTGTGCGGGTAGTGCATGAGAAACATCTCGGGGCGTGAGGCGTCGCGTTGTCCGGTGAGGAGGGGCTTCAAATTCCTGCCATCAACGGTGTGCTTCTCCGGGACGGGGGCCGATGCCAGGGCAACGATGGTCGGGAAGAGATCCATGACGCTCGCGAGCTGTGTCTGAATGGCATTTTCCGCGATCGGTAATTGCCGCTGCCATGGGTTCTTTGCATCGGGATGTGCCCAGGCGGCGATCAGCGGCGTTCTCATGCCGCCTTCATAGCAGGTACCTTTTTTTCCGCGGAGCGGGGCGGCGCAGGCGATCTCATGATCCTTCCCGAGCGGGGCATCAGTGCCATTGTCGCCGAGGAAAAGGATGAGTGTGTTTTCGGCGACGCCGAGGTCTTCGAGAGTGTCGAGAAGATCGCCGAGCGATTTGTCCATGCCGGCAATCAATGAGGCGAACGCCTTCGCAGAGCCCGATTTTTTCGAGGAGGAATAGTCGTCGATGAAGCGCTTGTCGGGCTGGAACGGGGCGTGGACGGCATAGTGCGCCATGTTCAGGTAAAACGGGGTTCCTGCCTCGACTGATTTCTTGATTTGGCCGATCGCTTCACGGGTCAGTGCCTCGCTCAAAAACACATCGCTCCCATGGTAGGCCTCGAGGTGAGGCACATTGTGGGTGGGCTTTTCGTATTTCGGGTGGTTTCCGTAGTGATCCTCCCCGTAGTAGCTCTTCGGGTGTCCCCAAGCAGCGCCGCCAATGTTGATGTCGAACCCTATCTTCAGCGGGTCCGCCCCTTCTTTTCCAAGGGGGCCGAAATGCGCCTTGCCGATATGGATGGTCCGGTAGCCGGCTTGTTTGAGGACTGAGGCGAGAG
>CALAPX010000184.1 GCA_937888355.1 uncultured Spartobacteria bacterium | reverse complement strand
TTTCCATCCCCCCCATCAATCGAGTTGTTGCCGACATTTCCCACAAGCGTATTGGAATACCGATTCCCAGTTGCTTTTAGGTGCTCTTGCCCGAGGAGCGTGAGCTTTGGGATTTTTGGGAAATTTTCCAAAGACAAGCCATCCGCGCTGCTTTCAATCACATCATTCCCGCCCAATGTGTCGATAATGGTGACATCGGAATCGAGCACAACGAAGGTGTTGTTGCCCGCACTTCCTGTTAGTGTCTCGCCTGCATAGGTCTGGGTAACCGTTGAATCCGCCCAGATATCGATTGGAGGCACTGCCCGGGCAGGAGAAGTAACAACCGGTTCGGCCGGGGCAGGCGAAGCTCCGTCGGTGTAGTCCCCTAGGCTCAAGCGGACCTTTCTGGAACTCACTTCGCTTGAACCCCAGCTCTTGCTCTTATTTTTTTTCTTACTTTTGCCTGAGCCACCGCTTTTGTTTTTTTTGCCTCTCTTGCCTCTCTTGCCTCCCGAACCACTCTTCTTGGCAGACTTCTTTTTCTTCGCTCCTTCGACCAGCACGGGGCCTGACCCATCGTAGACAACTGCCCAGCCTTCATCCCCACTCCAAGAGGCCAACTCGCCCACCGAGGGAGTCTTACCTAGAACAATCGAAGCAAAACGCGCTCCCTCCTCGCCAGGGGTCTCCTCGGCACATAGCTCGTGATCCAAAAAATGCCCAATCTCTTCGAGCAGCACAGCGTCCACAAGTTCAGGAGGACAGTCGACCGAGAGGTAGATCCTGTTTTTTTCACGGCTGTAACCGCCCCAGAGATCCGGCATGCGCTCAGCAGATAAAGTGACTACGGGAGGCAATCCCGAGAATTCTCCCTTGGAGAAAGCTTGTAGCCACCTTTTTGCGCTGGCTTGGTCCATCGCGGAACCAAAAATGTCGAGCAAGTCTTGAAATGAAGAATCTCGGCGGCTCCATTCGCGGAGAACGGATAAGGAATTCACGGCTAATTGAAAGTTCATGAAGGGGTTAATAT
>CALAPX010000183.1 GCA_937888355.1 uncultured Spartobacteria bacterium | reverse complement strand
AGTTGGCCTGAGCGTGCGGCATTTACCCAGCGGGAGAATTGGGTGGCGACGGGAGGCACTTCGATGGCAACCAGATCACGCTTCACTTGCGGGTGGGGCCATGAGGGATGCAAGGCCGAGTCGTTCACCACAGCGAGGGCGATGGCGAGGTTTTGGAATTCAATGAAGTCCTCCGGATTTGCTTCCCAGATGGTTCGGAGGTTCTTGAGCACAAAAGCGAGGTGATCCCGGGGTGAGATGCTGGCAAAAAACGTGGTGGAAAATGTCGTAGAGCGGAGGGCATGGTGGACAAATTCTTTTCCCGCAATCGAAGCAAGCGAACCGTTTGGCAGGGAGGTTCCAGGAGGAAGCAGCGCGCGCGTCATCTCCGCACGCGCCGGAGCCTCACTGATAATTTTGCGGGCTGTAGAAAGATCGATTTCCTCCAAACTAGGGGGAGGTGATTGATCGAGCGGTAGAAAGTAGATTTTCCCCGTGGCTTTTTCGCGAAAGAAATGGCGTTTGGCTAGGGCGGCATTTTGTTCTGCTGCATCACGGGAGAGAAGATCGGTCCAGCGCCAAAGGGTCAACCAAGGCCCGAGCGATGGGATTTTTTTTGGATCTGGGACTGAGACAAGTTCCTTCTCAAGGCGCTTTTTCGCTTCGGCAAAACCATGCGCAAAAATTTGTTCTGCATCTTCTGGCGATGGCGGATTCCGAAGTTCGAAAGCCGCCAATATTTCAACCGCAAAAAAAACAGCCGCGAATCTCAGCGCTGAAAGCAAGAGCAGATGAGATCGCGGGGTGGAGCGCATGAGTGATTCATTCCTAGGCAAGGTGCGGATGTCAAACTCCTCAGAGTTATTGATGGCGGGAAAGAAAAACGCCCCGCATGGCGCGGGGCGTTTTTGAAATCAAGCGGTACGATGGAGGGGCCGCCTGTCTCTTGTTGGAACCAGCTTATTGGGCGGAAACTTCAGGCTGGGCGGAAACTTCAGGCACGGGGGCCTCATTTCCAAGAAGCTTCACGCGGCCACCTTCAAGCCTCTTGAAGATGTTGAGCTTCTTGCCGGTGGTTGAGAACCACACATTGATATTGGCCTTAGGCTTGCCGATTTTTTCTGCGATTTGCTTGATGGTCAAGCCGATATCACCTGTGGCGTGGAGGAGCTCAGTGATTTGTTGTTGCATGACACCACGAGGCGTTTTTGGGCCTCTGCGACCTCCAGCTCTTTTCCCCTTGGCGCGGCGGCCACCTCTGGCCGAAGCTTGTCGGAGGATGTTCTTGATTATAGATGTATCACCCGAAGCGAGGGAGGCGATTTGCTGATCAATTTCTGTGATTTTTGTTTGGAGTGTTTCCTTTTTCTTTGTCAGAGAAAGAAGGGTGCTCAATGTCTTACTATTAATGTCTGTGACTTTCATCGAGAAAGAATTCATTGCTAAATTTTATTCTCTGCCAAGCCTTTTCTTTATAAATGGGAAAAAAAAATTCAGATATTGAAACGCATTCCTTCCCTAACAAGGGTGAACTTCATATTTGGAAAGCCTTTTCTTGCAACAAAAAGAAAGAAAGAAATCTAATTGGTTATAATAAAGAATGTTCGATTAGTTCGTCCTCAACGAATGGGTATTTCACCCCAAGCCGCCGGATTGTTGTTCAAATTGCAGCGTCTTATCTTTGTCTAGATCCAAAATATATATCTTTGGGGATCAATGATGGTGGGAAGCCACATATTGAAAATCAAGATCGATTGCATTTTAATTTAAGCCACTGCGGAGATGATGTAGTAGTTGTTTTTTCAAGGGATCCAGTTGGATTTGATATGGAGCGTAAAGATCGCAAAAGTGATTTTATAAGGGTTGCAAGGCGCTTTTTTAATGTTTCTGAGGCAGATGAAATCGAAAAGCACGGAGAGGATCTTTTTTTGCAACGATGGACAGCAAAAGAGGCGATGTTAAAATTAGAAGGCAGTGGGTTACGGGGAGGGTTGGCGAATGCGGAGGTGGTTTCGCCCGGGTATGGAAGAGTTATTGGGAGGAGAGTTTTTTTGAAGGAATTAGATTGGCCACTACATTACGCACATGTAGCAAGTCTCAAGAGGATTGTGGTGATGCGCGAGTTCGAGTTTAAGGAGTAACAGGCGAGGAAGTGGCTTCGAGAGCATGGCGAAGGTTCTCGCGGGCATCTTCAAGGGATGGATTGATCTCCAGCGCCTTTTTGAAGCAGGTGATTGCTTGCTTCGGATCACCTGTGCGAAAGAGTGCCACCCCGAGATTGCAGAGAAGCTTGGGGTCATCAGGCTGCTCCCGCACAAGTCCGGCGTAAATATCACGTGCTTCAGTAAGTTGACCATCCAAGATGAGTGCCCGAGCCAGATTTTCGCGAATAGCTCGGATCTCCGGGGCCAAGCGCAAGGCTTCCTTAAAATGGCGAACAGCATTTTTGGTGTCTTTTTGGGCTAGTGTGGCCGAACCAAGATTATTTTGGGTCTCAGCAAGTTCCGGGCGAAGTCGGACAGCCTCGCGGAAGTGGATAAGCGCAGCAGTTCTCTCACCCTTATTGAATTTGATTGAGCCCAATCGATTGTGGGCCTGCCAGGAATCCGCATTGTATTCCAAGGTATGTGCCCAAAGAGTTTCTTCATTCAACCAGACTGTCGCGTAGGAATGGCTTGCGAGGGCAAGAGCTACGGCCAGCAGTGTTGCCCCTAAGCGAAGAAGCGTTGCAAGCGGATCGGGGTGGCGCTCCAGAAGCCTGGCCATACCGGCTCCGATCCAAGCAAATATCCCGACCATCGGGATGTGTAAAAAGTGGTCGGCAACCCAGCCTACGCGCATGAATGACATCGGGACAAATCCAAGCACCGGCGCCAACATGATGCAAAAGAAGCCAAAAGCCATGAGGGCATCGCGCCCCCAAGTCCTGCGATTCGCCCAAAGGATCGCGAATCCACTGAGCACGATAATAAAGGGAAGAAAATCCAAAGCCCCTGGTGGATTCATCGCCCATTGAGGGTAGGTGGGGAGAAGCGGGTGGGGCCACGCGATCTTTGTGAGATAAAAAAGAATGGAGGTGCCGGCGATCGCAATTCGTGAGGCCAGTCCGCCAATAGGGCTGATTTCGTCTCCGATGGCGCGGCTCAGCTGGAAGTGCAGTGTCACCAATCCGAGTAAGAGCGAAGTGACAAAAAAGGGTGCGCTGGCGGCGATGTCTCGCAGGGTGATGCGGTTTTTTTCCCACCATGCATAAAGAAGGATCGTTACGGGAAACATGACGCAGGAGCTCTTGGCCAGCATCGCGAGCAGAAACAATCCCAGTGCCCCCAAGTAGGATGAGGGCGAGGGTTTTTGGCAGTAAATTGCCCAGCAGGAGGCGGCGGCAAGAAACAGCGGGAGCGAGATGGTATTTTTCAGTTCGGAAATCCAAGCCACTGACTCGACGCAAAGAGGGTGGACAGTAAAAAGAAGTGCGGTGAACCATGCCCCTCGGATGCGCAGGAGGCGAAGCAGGTTCCAAAGCATGAGAGCCGATAGTGCATGGAGGAGCGTTGAAACTATGTGGTAGCCGGTTGGGTCAGGTCCAAAGAATTTCCACAGGAGCCAGAGCACGCTCATGGTCAGAGGAAAGTAGTCTGCGGTGGTGGGAAGGATCCACAAACTCACAATCCCAACCGGGTGTTGGACGACTGGGTTTTGGGTTAGAAGGTAATCATCATCCCAAAGCCAGTCGGCACCGGTTACGGGCGAATAGATCCAAAGCGAAACAAGCAAGAGAACGGAGGCCTTCAGAAAGGCTATTTCGGAGACACAAGGGAGCCGCCAAGCAATTGAAACATGATTCCGCATGCAACTATGATTTAAGGGAAACGCAACACGCGAGGCAACTTTCAAGCTGGGATGGATGAGCGCGGGATGCGTCTTTTGTGAAGTGGGAATTTTGTCAGAAATTTCCCCTTTCCTCCAGGGGGGAAAGGAATAGGTTCATCGGTGAATGGTCAAAACCCCACAGTTTGTCGATGATCACATGCGCACCATCATCGTGGG
>CALAPX010000182.1 GCA_937888355.1 uncultured Spartobacteria bacterium | reverse complement strand
CTCCATGGAGAAGTTTGTTTCTTTACAACCCACAAACGCCTCAGCCTACGAACAACTTGGTGAACTCGTTGCCTCTGCCAAAGGTTTCCCTGCGGCGGAGCCCTGCTTTCGCCAGGCGCTCGAACTCGATCCCTCAATGGCTGTGGCCGCAAGCAATCTCGGCGTATCATTGATTGAGCAATCAGGCCGTATCGGCGAGGGGATGGAGTGCTTCGACAAGGCTCTCCAGCTCGACCCTTTTCTCACAAGCGCCTCTTCAGCTCGAGCTCTTGGTCTCATGCGCCTCTACAAAACCGAGGAATCGCTCGACCTCCACAATTCAATCCTCTGGATGGAGCCCGGAAACACCCGTGCGCTCAGCGCCCGAAACATGCTGCTGAACTACCCCTCCGCCCAAGATCGTCAATCGATCTTCGACGCCCACCGCGAGTTCGGTTCACACTTTACCGAGTGGGAACGTCCGGTTTTTTTCAATCCACCCGAGCCCAACAAACCCCTCCGCGTGGGCTTCGTCTCGCCTGACCTCCGCGCCCATCCGGTGGCCTCTTTTCTTCTGCCACTGCTCAAAAATCTCGATCCCTCCCGCGTACGGATCTTCCTCTATCATTGCCACTACACAGAGGATGCCACCAGCCAAGCCATCGCCAAAACCGCTGCAAAATGGACCAGCCTCAATGGCCTCACCGACGATCTTGCCGCCGATCTGATTCGCAAAGACGCCCCCGACATTCTGATCGATCTCGCCGGCCACTCGTCGATGAACCGCCTTCCGCTCTTCGCAAGGCACCTAGCTCCCGTCCAAATGTCCTATCTCGGCTACCCGAATACAACCGGACTGCCAGCCATTACCCATAGACTCGTCGATTCCCTCACCGACCCTCCCGGCGAAGCCGATGCTCTCGCTACTGAGAAACTCATCCGCTTCTCTCCCTGCGCCTGGGCCTACGAACCGCCCGCAGACGCCCCCGAACCCGCCATGCCTGATGACGCCTGCCCTATCACGTTCGGTTGCTTCAATAATTTCCTCAAAGTCTCCGACGCCACACTCTCCGCTTGGGCAACCCTGTTGGAGGAATGCTCCGGCGCGCGCCTTCTTCTCAAGAGTCAGTATTTCGAGGATCCTGCCGTTCGCGATTCGGTGAACGAACGCCTGGCCGCCGCCGGAATTCCTGCTGATCGCACTGAACTCCTCGGCTTTCTTCCCACCACCGCCGAGCACCTTGCCACTTACAACCGCGTTCACGTCGCTCTTGATCCCTTCCCCTACAATGGCACCACCACCACCTGCGAAGCCATCTGGATGGGCGTCCCCGTGATTTCTCTCACCGGCGACCGCCATGCCTCCCGCGTCGGCCTCTCCCTTCTCACCGCCGCCGGTCACCCGGAATGGGCCCCCGAATCATCTGAGACCTACATCAAGACCGCAATCAACTTGGCCAAAAACCCAGAAAAACTCGCCCACCTCCGAACTACCCTCCGCAATGGAATCGCCTCAAGCGATCTCTGCAACCACGCCACCCAAGCCGGACGCTTTGAATCCGCGCTTCGCACGGCTTGGAGCGAGTGGTGCACGGCGCAAACCCCGGCCTAAGTTCTCAGAGACTCTTCGGAATCGACATCGATCAGCGACTGCTGAAGCGGACTGTAGCGATCGGTTTTGTCTTTCTCGTCATTGCCTTTCGAGGAGAAGTCCCACTCTCTGTCGATGCGCGCATACAAGAGCCGAAGCATCGACTGGGAACGGATATTCGCCTGCGAAAGCAACGCCAATGTGGATTCAGATAATAGAGATTGTTTGGAATTATTGACGCTTTCCTGTGCGTAATCCGCATCTTCCAACCTGCTGGCAATTCCAGACAAGTTTTGGGCATTGGTCTCAGCAATCGTTTCCAGACGGAAGATCCTACGTTGCTCGACCCCATTTTGCGCGATGGCTTGGGAGAGATTTTGAAGGTTCGCGACAAGATCTGAAGCATCGACATCTGAAAGCGAATATGTGTTTTCGACCTCAAGGACATAGAAGGGCGCTTTTTTGGAGGCATCGACAGTCCAAGTCTGGCCATTCCAAAGCCCATCGCCTCTAAAGACGGCAGCATAATGGGTAGAAGGATCCGCTCCTTCAT
>CALAPX010000181.1 GCA_937888355.1 uncultured Spartobacteria bacterium | reverse complement strand
GGAGTGTAGACGCGGATGTTGCCCACGAGAAGAACATCCCGCGTTTCTGGGTTATATTCAGCATAGTCACAGAAAATGCTGTAGTCCCCATAGTGGATCTGGACATTGTCTTCGGCGATCGCGACGCCTTGATTAAGCTTTGTTTCTCCATCTGCCGTGATCTCGACCGGCGCATCCCCGAAGCTCCCGAATTGGGCGTGCGCAGAGATCAGCGACACCGCTACAAAAAGGGTTGGCAGGAACTTCCTCATGGGCGGCCGACGCTAGCGGGAGCTTTTTGCTATATCAAGGGTGGAATTGGGCTTTTGGAGGGTCTGCGTGGGGCAGCAAACACTAATCGCCATAGCCGCGCGGGCGCTTAACATGCCATTCCCAGGCGCTTTCAACGATTGGCAGGATATTTTGGAATTTCGGTTCCCAGCCTAGTTCGGCGCGAATTTTTTCGGAGGCGGCGATGAGGCGGGGCGGGTCACCAGGGCGGCGGGGTTTTTCCACAGCCTTGATCTCGCGGCCGGTGACTTTTTTACAAGTCTCGATGACCTCGCGAACTGAGGTGCCGCCACCGGTGCCAATGTTGTAGAAGTCGCTACGGTCGGTATGAAGGGCAAGAATGTGCGCTTGAGCCAGATCGAGAATGTGAATGTAGTCGCGGATGCAAGTGCCGTCGGGCGTTGGGTAGTCGGTGCCGTAAATCTCAACGTGGTCTTTTTGGCCTAAGGCGACTTTTAGAACATTCGGGATGAGATGCGTTTCGATGCGGTGGTCCTCACCATATTTCGCTGAGGCACCTGCGGCATTAAAGTAGCGCAGGGCAACGAACGATAGATTATGGATCTGACGATACCAGCGAAGAATCGTTTCAAACATGAGCTTCGATTCTCCATAGGGATTGATAGGGTTTTGTGGCAGCGATTCGTCTAAAGGCATGCGGTCTGGAATGCCAAAGGTCGCGCATGTCGAGGAGAAGACGAATTTTTTGACATCGAACTCCACGGCCATGTCGAGGAGGTTGATTCCTGAGGCAACATTGTTGCGGAAATATTTCGACGGGTTTTGCATCGATTCACCCACAAGCGCATTCGCAGCAAAATGCATGATGGCATCAGGCTTGGCTTCACCAAAGGCATGGCGAAGGACGGTTCTATCAGCCAAGTCGCCTTGAAAAAACACTGCCCGCGGGTCCACAGAACCCGCATGCCCTTCGCTGAGGTTGTCAAATACAGCTACTTCGTAGCCTTTATTGAGCATTTCCTCGACACAGATGCTCCCAATGTAGCCTGCGCCACCGGTCACTAAAATCTTCATCATTGTGAACTAGCTTATTGCCAGTCAGTCGGTGGAATCAATGAAATCCCTCGAGCACTATCGCGTCGACCGGCGGTGAATCCAAATGCTCTGGAGCATCCCTAAGCTGAGCATCGTGATGAGGAGAAATGACCCTCCGTAACTGACCAGTGGAAGTGGCAATCCTGTTATCGGCGTCAGTGAAATTGTCATGCCAAGATTCATAAAGGTGTGAGTGAAAAAGAGCATGGTTATCCCAATGGCAAGCAGGCGGCCAATATCGTCTTCGGCATTCATCGCAATCCCGAGCATGACTAGAAAAAGAAGTGTAAATGCGGAAATTAGAAGCACGCCGCCGAGGAAGCCGTGCTGCTCTCCCATAACGGAAAAAATAAAATCGTTATGCACGATGGTATAGGGAAGAAACCCAAGCGCATTTTGGGAGTTCGGAGCCATGAATCCCTTGCCGGTAAGGCCCCCAGAACCGATTGCGATGAGTGATTGGGTGATATTCCAACCATCGCCAAGCGGGTCGCCCTCTGGGTTCAAAAACGTGGTAATGCGTGAAAACTGGTAGGGTTTCAGGCCGAAGTGCACGACCAGCGGGATGAGCGCCAGTCCGATTACCAGCATGAGAATTAGCCAACGTTTCGGAATATGTCCGACAAATAGCATGGTGAGGAGGACAGGAATCCAGACAATACAGGATCCGAGGTCAGGTTGGAGGAGGATCATTAGCCATGGGGCTCCAACGATTGCTCCGCAGCATAGAAGCCTCAAAACCGGAGGCATCGCGCGCGTGTTGGAAAGGAAAAGCGCAAGGGTCATAATGCCCGCGATAATCGCCAACTGTGAAGGTTGGAAGCTCATTGGGCCGAGATCGATCCAGCTCCTCGCTCCATAGCGTTTTGCCCCAAAGAACATGGTGGCCGTGAGTGCAAGAATCGAAATGACATACAGGGGGATCGCTCCAAAACGCACCCACCGGTAATCAATGAGCGAGACGATCATGAAGATGGGAAAGCTGAGTAAAATCCAAAGGCTTTGGGACTTGGCGAAATCCTGGTCACGCATCCATGTGGCGCTTTGGATCGCATAGATGCCGTAAGCCAGCAACAATACCACAAGGACGTTCAGCGCCCAGTTCATGCGAAGGAAATTTCGGAGCAATGGATGCATCAGCCAATAGCCGGAACAGCGGCAAGAAGTGATTTGGTGTAGTCGTTCTGTGGATCGCGGTAGATAGCCTCGGCACTGGCAGACTCGACAATTTTTCCACAGTGCATGACGAGCACATGGTCGCTGATGTGCTCAACCACTGCGAGATCATGGGCTATGAAGAGGTAGGCTATGCCAAATTGTTCTTGGAGATCTTGGAGGAGATTCACGATCTGTGCTTGGACGCTCACATCAAGTGCGCTAACCGGTTCGTCACACACGATAAAGCGGGGCTTCACGGCAAGCGCGCGGGCAATGCCAATGCGTTGTCTCTGCCCCCCGCTGAATTCGTGAGGGTAGCGACGCATCATGTCTGGATTTAAGCCGACCAGTCGCAGAAGTTCCGCGACGCGGTCAGATCGGTCAGATCGCGTCATTCGAGGAAAATGAATTTCCAATGCCTCGGAGATAATTGCGCCGATCGTAAAGCGGGGATTTAGCGACCCGTAGGGATCTTGGAAAATCATTTGCATCTCGCGACGGAGCGGGCGGAATTCGCGTTCAGCAAGTGGAAGGATCTCACGGCCATCGAGCCTGACGCTTCCGGATGTTGCCTGTGCGAGTTTGAGGATTGTACGACCCACAGTAGTTTTTCCGCTCCCGCTTTCCCCGACAAGGCCAACTGTACGACCTGCTTCCACATGAAATGTCACGCCATCAACAGCACGAATATCGCCGGTTTTGCGGCGCAGAAGGCCCCCGTGGACCGGGAACCATGTGCAGAGATTTTCTACCTCGAGCAAGGACATGGCTGAATATGACACGGCATGGGGTTTTTTGCCACCCGACATTCTGTTCGGGAAGCACTCACAGAGGGAAGCCTATTCCAGTTCAACTTGGAATTTGAAAGGGCTCCGGATGGAGCCCAAGATCACGGTGTTGACTCCTTCGCGAAGGTCGCAGGTGAGGGTGGAATGGTGTATTCCGATAGGGTTGCCGTTAACAATCGTGCCAAGCTTGCTCCCGCGGTCTCGAACAAAAAATGAGTCGCCTTCGCGCTCGATAGAGCAATGGCTCCTAGAAATCTGATAGGGCTCTTGATCGAGGAGAGGAAAATCGTTTGCCGAAAAAATGTTCACTGTTTTATCGACATGTTCCGACTGGCGTCCGATGCGGAAGGGGAACTTTTCTATCTGAACAGGGGAGCCATCGGAATCGATTTTTGAGGCACAGAGGGGCGTCATGGGGTGGATAATCGCTGTGCGAGCTCCAGCAGGTGGTTCGATGTGAATAGTGTCCATTTGTAAAGGAAATCGGGAGCGCTCTGGGTGGTGTGGAGCGCGTAAAGAGTGTTGTTTTTGAAGTGCTGGAGACGAGGCTTGTTCGGTCATGCGGAGTCTGGTTTCAAGCTGCAGGCGATCATTAAGCGTGCGAAGTCGCTCAAAAAAACTCGCCAGATACGGTATCAGGCTACGGGGATTTTCGAAAATGGCATGTTGAAAATCCTCTGGAGACATAACCTCGCACTCCACGGGGGTCGTGGCTCGAGCAGTGGATGAACGCGGGCGCTCATCGATCATGGCCATCTCGCCGAAGATGTCGCCTTCCCCTAATTGGGCGAGCGTTACGGCTTTCTGATTCCCATCGATTGAAATTTCTACCCGACCACGAAGGATGCGGTAAACCTCGGAGCTTTTTTCGCCTTCCCGGAACAAAATATCTCCCACACCGTAAGAAATATTTTTCATCGGGTTAGATTAGTGCAGGCGAGTTTGTTTGTTATCCGCGACATGGAAAAAACGTGATTCCCTATTCCAAAGATGCAGGCTCCTGTCACGTAAAAATAAGGCGGACATGCAATGGTAAAAGCTGGATGAAGTGTTTAAGGCCAGAATGCGCTTTGAGAAGCATCGGGACGCGTGTTTAGTGTCCGATCTTTCACGCACAAAAGCATGTCTACATCCAAGCGACTTTCCTTCCGCATCGAGGCAGAGGCCTTGGATTCGCGTGCCCGCGCAGCAACTTTTCATACGCTTCACGGGACGGTGCAGACACCCATTTTCATGCCCGTTGGCACGCAAGCCACGGTCAAAGCGCAAGATCCAGTATCGCTTGATGCGAGCGGGTCCCGCATACTTCTGGCCAACACCTACCACCTCTTGCTGCGGCCGGGAGCCGAGGTATTTCGGAAGACGGGTGGAATCCACCAGTTCATGTCATGGCCGCATGCGGTGCTGACCGACTCCGGAGGGTTCCAGATTTTTTCGCTTCCCCACTCAAGAAGCATGCAGGAGGAGGGGGCTGTTTTCCAAAGCTACATCGACGGCCGGTCAATCTTGTTGAGCCCCGAAACAAGTATCGAAACCCAGATGGCAATTGGCAGCGATATCATGATGGCGCTCGACCAGTGTGTGCCATCAACAGTGGACGAACCCACCGCCCTAGCCGCCATGGAGCTCACGCACCGCTGGGCGGCCCGCAGTCTCGCGGCGCGCGGGGATTCGCGGCAGGCAATCTTCGGCATTGTCCAAGGGGCATTGCATCCTCGATTGCGCCAAGCCAGCGCTGCGGCGCTTTGCGCAATGGAGTTTGACGGATTTGCGATCGGCGGCCTTGCGGTAGGCGAGGGAAAAAGTGAACGCGAGGACACCTGCGAACTCACCACTGCTCTTCTGCCGAGGGATCTTCCTCGATACCTCATGGGTGTCGGCACGCCACTTGATATTCTCGAAGCCGTCCACCGAGGCGTGGACATGTTCGACTGCATTATTCCCACGCAAGTCGCGCAGCGGGGGGGGGCGTTCACCTCTCGCGGCTATTTGCAGTTGAGGCGCGGTGTTTATAAAACATCCGAGGAACCGCTCGACCCCGTGTGTGCTTGCCTGACGTGTGCCCGTTACAGCCGCGCCTACCTGCACCACCTTACTAAATGCAAGGAGACGCTCGGTTGGCAACTCCTGGGGCAACACAATATTTTCTTTTACCACCGGCTCATGGAGAAAATCCGGGCGCGTATTCTCGCAGGAACGTTCGCTACCTACCACAGGGAGGCACGCGAGACGCTGATGCTAGACGATATCGATAATCCGGTAGTACCGATGCGAAGAAATCCTCCGAGGCGGTTGACTCGCGGGGCTTATCGCATCCACACAGCGGTAGAGGGTTTTTCCAGCATTCTCCACGATGCCTCTGGCGAGATCATGCACTCACGCACTCCGCCGATGGAGGAGGCCCAGCGTCTCTACGTCGAACAATCGGAGTTAGCTGAGCGGTTGACTTGCATGGATGGCGGGGGCGAGTTGGTGCTTTGGGATGTCGGTCTTGGTGCCGCAGCAAATGCGATGGCGGCGGTTTTTTGCTATGAGCACTCCGCTGTTGCTGCAGTGGGCTGCCGTCAGATGCGCATCATCAGTTTCGAGAACGATCTCGATTCCTTGCGGCTTGCTTTTAAAAACAACGATCTCTTTCCCTACTTACGCCATGGGGGACCTGCAGAAATTCTAAAATCAGGCATCTGGCGTTCAAAAACCCATGAAGGCTTATCTTGGGAACTTCTCGAGGGTGATTTCCTTGATCAAATTGGAAGAAGTCCAGCTCCGGACATTGTCTTTTACGATATGTTCTCGGGAAAAACATGTGCCTCGGCGTGGACTATTGAGGCGTTCCATAAAATCCGCGCCGCATTTCGAGAAAAGGATGTCGAGCTGTTCACTTATACCTGCTCAACCGCCTCGCGCGTGGCGATGCTCTCTGCTGGATTTTATGTTGCACGCGGACGAAATGCTGGGGAGAAACGGGAGACGACCATCGCCTGCACTTCGCTGGATCTGGCCCACAAACGCGGTCGTGAGGTATTAGGAGCTGATTGGTTGGCCAAGTGGGAGCGTTCAGCTGCAAAATTTCCCAATGACCTGCCCATGACCGAGAGGCCTTCTTTTGAAGAGCTCGTCCGTTTGCACCCGCAATTCGTTGCCAATGGGCCACGCCAGATTGCCGCTTTGCAGCGGTGAGGTTGTTCCGCTGAAACGTCAGAGGGCAAAAATTTTCATGTTCACAGGTAGGGAAATACTCTTAAATATCCGCTCTCACTTTCCAATCAGCACACTGTCATGACAGCTACCACCGCAGACTCTCACGCCACAGAGCAAGCCGCCCACCACGAACACGAGGTTGGCTTCTTCCATAAATACCTTTGGACCTTTGATCACAAAATGATCGGGCTTCAATACCTCTGGACGGCCCTCGCCTTTCTTTTCATCGGCGGTGCTCTCGCGCTTGGCGTCCGCTGGCAACTCGGCTACCCAGGCGCGGCAGTGCCAATCATCGGCCAGTTTTTGCCGGAGACCGTGGCGGTAGACGGTTCGATCATTCCAGGTGGCTACAACATGCTTGTGACGATGCACGCCACAGTGATGGTCTTTTTCGTAGTCATGCCGTTGTTGATTGGTGCCTTTGGCAATTACCTCATTCCTCTTCAAATCGGCGCTGGGGACATGGCGTTTCCTTTGCTGAACGAATTGAGCTACTGGCTGTATGTGCTCTCCGGTGTAATTTTGATGGCTGCCTTCTTTGTCCCGGGAGGGGCTCCAGGTACGGGTTGGACCGCTTACGCGCCATTGAGTTCAGTGGCAGCTTACAATGGCGTAAAGATTGGTCAAAGCCTTTGGGGGATAGCCCTTTTTGTTAATGGTTTGTCCTCTATAGCTGGAGCAACAAACTACATCACCACAGTAGTGAATATGCGTGCGCCCGGCATGTCGATGTTCCGCATGCCGCTCACGGTGTGGTCGCTATTCATCACAGCGATCCTTCTGATTCTTGCTGTGCCAATTCTCTCAGCAGCTGCAGCGATGCTGTTCGCTGATTTGAACCTCGGCACCAGCTTTTTCTCGCCGGCCGGAGGCGGCCAACCGCTCCTTTGGCAGCATCTATTTTGGTTCTTTGGTCATCCAGAAGTCTACATCATGATCCTTCCGGCAATGGGTCTGACCTCAGAAATTCTAGCTGTCTTCTCCCGCAAGCCGATCTTCGGGTACAAGGCCATGGTCTACGCGATGATCGCCATTGGATTTCTTGGGTTTATTGTATGGGGTCACCACATGTTTGTCAGCGGCATGAGCCTTACGCTCAGCGCAGCGTTCTCAGTGTCAACCATGGTCATCGCTGTTCCCTCAGCCATTAAGACCTTCAACTGGATGGGAACCATCTGGCGAGGCTCGATTGAGTTTACCACCGCGATGTGCTTCGCTCTTTCCTTCGTATCAATGTTCGTGATCGGCGGATTGAGTGGTATTTTCATGGCATCGACCCCGATCGACCTGTTCGTGCACCACACCTACTTTATTGTTGCCCACTTCCACTATGTGCTGTTTGGCGGGAGCATCTTCGCAATTTTCGGGGCTCTTTACTTCTGGTTCCCTAAAATGTTTGGACGCATGCTTGATGAGACTCTCGGCAAGTGGCACTTCTTTTTGACGTTGATCTTTTTCAACCTGACTTTTTTCCCGATGCATAACCTGGGCCTTGGAGGAATGATGCGTCGTATTGCGGACCCCACAGTCTATGAGCATCTCCGCCAACTTCAACCGCTGAACCAACTCTGCACTATTGGAGCAATCGGCCTTGGCTTTACCACATTCGTCTTCATCTGGAACGTGATCCGTTCGTTGAGAAGCGGTGAAAAGGCACCAATGAATCCTTGGAATGCCAACACGCTTGAGTGGACTGTGCCATCGCCTCCCGGGCACGGAAACTTCCCTAAAACCCCTGTCGTCTACCATGGTCCGTACGAATACAGTGTGCCAGGTATCGACAAGGACTACCTGCCGCAAACCGAGCCCGCTCCGGCTTCAGCGCGTCTAGAGTCGCATTGATTCGCGATTGCATGGCAGAAGGAACACAAAGCGTCTCCATGCAGCGGGTGGCTCTCCACGCGTGGGCGGTTTGCACGCTTGGTGCGACGTTCCTCTTACTCTGTAGCGGGGGGATCGTTACATCAAAGGGGGTAGGCATGTCAGTGCCTGATTGGCCGACCACCTATGGTTACAATATGTTTCTATTCCCAATTTCCGGGTGGGTCGGGGGGATTTTTTACGAGCACAGCCACCGGTTGATCGCCTCTGGAGTGGGTCTGATGACCATGATTCTCGCCGCATCGATGCTCAATTGTGAACCCCGCCGCTGGGTAAAAATGCTAGGGGTTGCGGCATTTATTGGGGTTTGTATTCAAGGCCTACTCGGAGGCATGCGGGTGTCTCTCTACAAAGACGAGATAGGAATTTTCCACGGCATGCTGGCCCAGTCGTTTTTTTGCTTGTTAGGGATCATTACAATCGTCACCAGCCCACGTTTCATTCGAGGCGGGTGGGATGTCTTTCTTCCCGACATTGTTTTAAGAAATCTAGCTGTGGCGGGGACGATTCTTATTTTCTTTCAACTCGGCCTAGGAGCCACGATGAGGCATGAACATGCCGGGTTGTCTATCCCCGATTTTCCTCTGGCTTACGGACAAATAATACCGAACACCTCCTCGGACCGGCTTGCTGAGATCAATAAAGCGCGCGTTATAAACAATCAGGTTCCCACAACGGCTGAACATATCTGGATCCAAGTGGCCCACAGAGGCATGGCGGTTGTTATTCTCGCTCTTGTGGCAGGTGTTGCCGTTCGCTCATGGGGAGGTATTTCCTGTAGGAGTGCAGCAGTCTTGTGCACTATTTGGTTCGCCATGATTCTTATACAAGCGGCGCTGGGAGCGTGGACGATCTGGTCGAACAAGGCAGCTGATATTGCCACGGCCCACATGGCGGTTGGGGCACTTTCCCTTCTCGTGGGGGTTCTTTTGAGCTTCCGGTTGTGCCGCGGCGTTCAGGCCTCCCGGTTTATTGCTCCGGATGCGCCACTGGCGAAAGTCTACTCTAATGTGGCATGAAAACGACCGTCGCCATTTCTGAGTCCCGTGAGCAAGGGTTGGTGGATGACGTGCTTGTCCTAGTCAAGGCACGGTTGTCATTTTTAGTGCTCATCACCACCTTGGTTGGATTCCTCTTGGGCTGGAGGGGACCTATCGACTGGCTTCTACTGGGAGCCACTTTGATTGGAACCGCGCTTTGCGCGGCGGGTGCGGCAGCACTCAACCAGTGGTGGGAACGCGATGGTGATGCGAAAATGAAGCGCACGAGTTCTAGGCCGGTGCCTGCCGGCAGGATTCAGCCTTCCGATGCGCTCATGTTCGGCCTTTTCTTTTCCCTAACTGGAATTGCCATTCTTGCGCTATTCACGAATTCCGGAGCCGCATTTCTTGCCTTCGCGACAATCGCTATTTACATCCTGGTTTACACCCCGATGAAGCGGATTAGTTCGCTGAATACATTGGTGGGTGCGGTGCCTGGAGCGCTGCCGCCATTGATTGGTTGGATGGCCTCCCGTGGTCACTACGAGCTTGAGGGGGGGCTTCTCTTTGCGATTCTTTGGTTTTGGCAAATGCCTCACTTTTTGGCGATCGCTTGGATGTATCGCGAGGATTACGCCAAAGGTGGATGCATCATGCTTACCGCCGCTGACCCTAATGGGTATGCTACTTCCCGGCAGGCCTTTTTCTACGCGCTTTTCCTGCTGGTAATCACGCTCCTTCCTGGAGTGCTTGGATTTAATTCTGCCGTCTGGTTTTTCTGCGCGCTTGGTATGGGCCTTGCCTTTGCCGGATTTGCTTTTGTGTTCATGCGCCGGCGTGACGTCCCCTCTGCAAGGGCGTTATTTTTTGCTTCAATCCTCTATTTGCCGCTGCTCCTTGGTCTGCTGGTGCTAACAAAAAAATGAAAAAGACCCCGCGTTCAAAAAATTTGCGCCTTATGGTGATCCTGTGGGTTTTTGCTATTTCACTTACGGCACTTGTTCTGATACTCATGAATATGCGCGGGTCTTACCAAGTGCCCTGACCCGATTTTACAACCAACACAAACGCTCCATGTCCACAGCAGCCATAGCCCACGATTCCCACGGCCACGAGGGGGCCTCACCCGCAGTCGCCAAATTTGGTATGATCATGTTCCTTTTGTCGGAAGCCATGCTCTTTGCGGGTCTGCTTGGCGGATATTTCATCCTTCGCTGGTCGGAAAATGGATTTCCTTGGCAGGAAAATCATGCGTGGCCCCCTGATGCTGGAATCCCAGCATTGCCTGTTTTCTTAACCTCTGTTAACACGATCTTTCTCCTCGCGAGCAGTGTAACCTTCCACTTGGCCGAAGGAGCCGTCATGAAGGGAAAATCAGGCTTGGGCTGGTTATTTGTCACCATCTGCCTAGGTGCTCTATTCGTCGGTATCCAATGCTATGAGTGGTGGCACCTCCACCATGAAGGTCTTTGGTTCAATACCGGTGGCGTCTACGGTTCAGGCTTCTTTGTTATCACTGGATTCCACGGCTTGCACGTTGCTATCGGCGTGTTGCTGATCTTGTGGTGTTTCCTGCGCCAACTCTTTACCCGCTGCTTCACCCCGTCACACCATCCAGCCCTGGCGAATGTGGCCCTCTACTGGCACTTCGTGGATGTCGTCTGGATCGTTGTCCTGACGCTCCTTTACTATGTCTGATCGCGTGCCGCGCCGGGGGATTTCACCTCTCGGTTGGGTTGTTGCATTTGCTGTTGCTGCATCCTTGCTCACGGCCGCCTATATCAGCCTTAAATCCATTACGCCGAGAACGCATCAGCCGCAGCTGGAAAAAATTGCAAAAGTTCCTCCGTTCAACATCAAAGACCAGACCGGAAAAGCGCTCACTCTTGATGATCTAAAAGGAAAAATCTGGGTTGCTAATTTTATCTTTACGAGGTGCAAGGGCCCCTGCCCGCTTATCACCACACGCATGGCGGACCTAAACGCCAAGCTGGGGAAAGTTCGCGATCAAGTGGTGCTGGTATCTTTTACGGTGGATCCCGAATACGACACACCAGAGGTCCTTGCGAAATATGGCTTCGCCCAAGGAGCGGATCCAGCCTCTTGGAAGCTTTTATCCACGTCTCAGGAGGACATTGATAAAATCGTCGTGAAAGGTCTTCTGCAACCTGTTGCCAAGGAACCAGACGGCACGCCCGCCCACTCCACGCGCTTTGTTCTCGTTGATGCAGATGGCTGGCTTCGCAGCTATCAAGACGGAGTAGATCCAGAGGTCGTCCAAAAGCTCATGGTCGATATCGGGGGCCTCTTGCAGTAAAAAGATACAATTATAAAATGAAGCACATTCCAGCCATTGTTTTCGCGATTCTCTTTTCACTCATTCATGAAGCCGCTGGGTGCGTTGGGTGTCGTCAACCTGGCTCCAGTGGGCCGGTGGAGCCGCAAACCATCACCGCTGGCATCGCCCTCTCATGGGGAGTCTTGGGAATGCTAGCGATCGTGTTGATGATAGTCGGAGGCATGACGTTTTATATAATTTCTACCTGCAGGCAATTGGACCGCGTGCGCAATAATCCATGACGGTCACGGATCTTCCGGCGTTGAATGCTGGGTTGAACGCTATTGCGACGGTTCTTCTCCTAGCGGGGTTCATCTGCATCAAAATTGAGCGTAAGATCGCGCATCGTTTTTGCATGCTCGGGGCATTTGCTGTGTCATGCGTCTTTTTGTTCTTTTACGTTCTCCACAAATACCTCGTCCAAGGCGTCCACACGCCCTTCGGAGGGGAGGGGATTTGGCGGACCTTTTACTATGGCATGCTCGTGTCGCATATCATTCTGGCCATCGTGATTGTGCCGCTGATCCTAGTAACCATGACACATGCACTCAAAGGCCGCTTCGAACGCCACCGCTCTTGGGCGAGGTGGACATTCCCTCTTTGGTTTTATGTGTCCATAACAGGAGTGCTCGTTTATTTCATGCTCTACCAATGGTTCCCTAAAGTCGTATGAGACCATGCCTCAACCACTCAACCCGCCGCTAATAAAACCATGAGCCCGTCAGAAACATCTTCCCGACCAATGGGGGTCGCCCACCCATCCGTCCTCGATGCATTCGCCCACGACAAGCGGCGTGACCTTCTTGTGCTTGCCATGTATGAGACTCGCCCATGGACTGGCGGTGAGGATCAAATCCTCCAACTTCAGGAAAAACTAAATGCCTACGCATCGTTTATTCTTGATGGCGAAATGGCAGAGGCATTTCCCCAATTTCTTGGCAAGGGAGTGGAAATTCAGCTGCGCACGCGCCACCAGCCCAGCCCGCTGGCTTTGGGACTCCTTCAGCAGGCGGAGGAACAGCTCGCCCTCCAACAGATTCATCTTGAAACGATCCTCATTTCGACTGACGAGGAATTGCCCGCTGCGGCTGCTTCAGGGTGTGGCTGCAACCCTGGTGGCTGTTGCTCCTAAGACTTCGCCAACTCACGCAATAGTGCCTTGTTAAGGCGGATTCCCATCAGGAAATTCTCGATCGGGAAATTTTCATCAGGTGCATGGGCTCGACAATCCGGAGATGCCAGCGCTAGCAACAAGGCGGGGTGCCTCAGCGTGCGCTGGAATTCGGTGAGGATTGGAATTGAGCCCCCTTCACGCGTAAGCGCAGGTTTTTTACCAAAAACCTCCTCCAGCGCACGCTGAGCAGCCATTCCTTGGGGAAGTGTGGGATCCAAAAAAAATGGGTCGCCTCCGTGACCGTTGATGATCGTTAGGGTGACTCCCGGCGGGCAGTGCTTTTCAAAATGTCGCCGAGCCAAGGCGAGCACCGTATCGGGACGCTGGTCTGGCACGAGGCGGAATGAGACCTTGAAAAACGCCTCGGCAGGCAACACCGTTTTGCTGCCCTCGCCTTGGTAGCCGCCACCAAATCCATTGATTTCGGCGGTCGGTCTGGCACCAACACGCTCGACAGCAGAATACCCTGCCTCACCCCACAATACAGTCACTCCGGCCTGCGCCGCAATTGCATCATCGCTCACCGGAGAATCCGCGGCGGCTTCACGCTCCCAATTTGCCATCGGTTGGACTGTGTCATAGAACCCTTCGATCGCCACGCGGCCATCGGCATCGTGCAAACTTGCTACCAAGCGTGCGGCTGCAGTCACCGGATTAGCCACCGCGCCCCCATAAATTCCTGAGTGCAAATCCATGGCCGGTCCTTTCACCTGCACTTCCAGCGTGGCTATTCCGCGGAGTGCATAGCTTAAGGTCGGATACCCTTCTGCAGCCATGCCGGTATCGGAAATCGCGATCGCATCGCACACCAATTCATCGCGGTGAGCTTCCAAAAATGTCCCAAGGTGAGCACTGCCAATCTCCTCTTCTCCTTCAATCAAAAACACCACATTCACAGGAAGTTCTCCTTCCTTGATAGCCTCTTCGACGCCAAAGATATGCGCAAGTATTTGCCCTTTGTTGTCCGATGCGCCACGCCCAATGATACGCCCATTGCGAATAATAGGATTGAAAGGGGGCGATGACCAAAGGTCAAGAGGATCAGCAGGTTGAACGTCATAATGACCATATATCAGAACCGTCTTCTTGTTTGGATCGCGCAGAGATTTTGCTACCACCACAGGGAAGCCAGGCGTTGATGCGGCCCGAGCATCCAAGCCCATCCGGCGGAACTTTGCGACCAACCAGTCGGCGCATGCAAGCATATCAGTCCGATGAATCTTTTGTGCGGATACAGTAGGAAAACGGACAAAATCCAATAACTCTTCAATGCGAGGGTCATTCATCATAAAAAACAATATCTTGTGGTCTTACAGGAGGGCATACGCTGGATGTAGTATTTTTTTCTTGTCGCACCCACCCCGAATTTTACGCTTCGGAGACTTCTTTATCCGGTCTCCCATGTATCTGCAATCCCTAGAAATCATCGGCTTCAAATCCTTCGCCGCAAAAACCATTCTTAACTTCCACCGGGGTGTTACCGCTATTGTTGGTCCGAATGGTTGCGGAAAATCCAACGTCCTTGATGCCATGCGGTGGGTCCTCGGAGAGCAATCAGCTAAGGCTCTCCGCGGAGGTGAAATGGCGGACGTCATTTTCAGCGGAACAGACAGCCGTCCTGCGCTGGGCATGGCGGAGGTATCGATGACATTCTCCGAGTGCGAAAAAGAACTAGGCACCGAGTGGAATGAGGTTCGCATTACCCGCCGCGTTCACCGCGATGGGAAGAGCGAGTATTTTCTTAATAAAACCCCCTGCCGGCTGCGTGATATTCATCAACTTTTCATGGATACCGGCATCGGCCGTAGCGCTTACTCGATCATGGAGCAGGGTAAGATCGACCAGATTTTGAGCAACCGTCCGGAGGACCGGCGGGCAATCTTTGAGGAGGCGGCGGGAATCACAAAGTTCAAGGCACAAAAAAAAGAAGCCCTCCGAAAACTTGAATATACCGAGGCGAACCTCGTGCGCGTTCAGGATATTATCAAGGAAGTGAAGAGGCAAATCGGATCGCTTCAGCGCCAAGCGGCGAAGGCGCACCGATACCAATCCATCCTTCAAGATTTGCGCGTGTTCGATACGCACATCTCCCATAAAAACTACAGCGCCCTCTCCTCTGAACTCGTGGAACTGCGCCAGCAATTGGGGCAAGGCGATGAGGCCCGCCAAATTCATGAGATCGAGATTGCGCAGCAGGAGGCGGAACTCGCTGGATACCGCCTGAGTCTGCAAGAACTTGAAGGCGAAGCAGCGGCTGTCCGCGATGGGATGCAAACCCTGCGAAACCGCATCTTTTCTGCCGAAAATAGAATCTCAACCAACCACGAGCGCACGACTGAGGCATCGGATCTCATCAATCGTCACCGCCTAGAGATCATTCAGGCGGAAGAAAAAATCCGAACTCAGCAGGAGCAAATTGAGCAAACCGAAACATTGCTCGAGCAAATGATCGACAGTCTGCGTACTCACCAGGAGACCCTCGACGAACACGTTGCTCGATTAAATGCCGTGAAGGAGGAGCGCCTCGCCGCTGAGCGCAAACTGACCTTGCAAACCTCGGAACTCTCAAACGCTGAGGCCAGAATGAACTCGCTACGTGGGGAGATTTCCAGCGCCACCAGTCGGCGCGAGTCGGGCGAGACGCGTCTCCATTTACTCCAAAATGAAATCGAAGCGGCCTCCCGCGAGACAGAAGCGATTTCTATCAACCTCGATGAGCTAAAGCGGCGATCGGATTCTGCTCATCTGGCGCTGGAGCATTCCCAAGCCGAAACCTCAGGTGCCATGTCAGATCACGAGACTGCCCAGTTGCAACGGCAGGATACTGAAGCCATTCTAAATACCGCCGGAAAGGAGGCGGCAGGTATTGAATCCCGCTTGGAAATCCTTCGACAACTCCAAGAGCAAGGCGAGGGCCTGGATGAAGGCACCCAAGCCATCCTGAAGGGCTTAGACAATCCGAGCTTATTTCAAGCTGCAGTCAAAGGTACGCTTGCCCAACACATCCGAGTGGAAGAGAGATTCATCGCCGCTATAGAAGCCGCTTTGGGCAAGTCTCTTCAGGCGGTTGTCTTCAAGGATCCAAGCGTTGCCGAGGCGGCCCTCGCGACCCTTTCCGGCAAGAAACTCGGAAAGGCGTCAGTAATCCCGGCAGAATGGATAAAAGAATCTGAAATACCCGCCGCCGAAGTGCCGTTCGGAGTCCTCGGAAAAGCGGCGGATATGGTTCAAGGAGAGGGGGAGGCAGTTTTATTGGCAAGGGCTCTGTTGAGCGAGGTATTCATTGTCGACAACTTGGAAAGTGCTTTTCGCCTACGTGCCCAGAATCCTTCGCTTGCATTTGCCTCCCTTGATGGCGCATTTATCGGCAAGGAGGGCATTATCCAAGGAGGCGCCACGGGCGAAAATATAGGCCAATCCATCCTCCAACGCAAAATACAGATCACGGAACTCGAAGTTGAACTAGCTGCAGCGATGGCAAACATTGAAACTCTAGCAGCCACAAAGGCTGCTGCCGTCGGCGCCATGGATCAGGCGACCGAACGGCTCAAGTTGGCTCGAGAATCGATGCAGGTAGCCCAAATTGAATCCGCATCGGTAGATAACGAACGTCGGCATGCGGAACGCCAACGTGCGGATTTCGAAGCCAAGCGCGCCTCGTTCCAACGCGAGGCGGCCAATATTGAGGAGGGACTCCGTGGCAGTCTCGCACAATTGGGTGAACTCGAATCCCGCATTGCCGAGTCCACTTGCGCCATCGATTCTTTGCGTGTAGCCCGATCGGAATGCGAAGCGCGCATTCAGGTAGTTCGCGAAAGTGAGAGTGCGGCCTCCGATGCCTTGAATGAAATTCGCGTCCGGGTCGCCACCGAGAGGCAGCAGCAGGAGGGTCTTCACCGCCAGCGCGGCCCCATGGCAGCGCGCATGATCGAACTCAACGAACTCCTCGATGCGCGACGTGCAGACATTGCAAACTACGAGTCCCGCATCGAGACGCTAACCGGTGAAAATACAGCCCTTGAGGTTTCGATTAGTGAATGGCGTGAGGAACTCGAATCCAAAGAATCCAGCCTCGCCACCGTTCTCGCAAAACGGTCGGAGGTCACCGAAAGCGCCGATGCTATCGATTCAGCTCTCCGGTCCGCCAGACACCAATTGGCGACTCTCCAAGACCAGCGTGGGCGCCTCGAGGTGCGTATAGCCCAGACTGAGATGCGCATGGAAAATATCCGTGACCATGTATCAAGGCGTTACCAGACGGATCTAGAGGCTTTC
The DNA here is from genome assembly GCA_937888355.1 of uncultured Spartobacteria bacterium. Lineage (GTDB taxonomy): Bacteria > Verrucomicrobiota > Verrucomicrobiia > Chthoniobacterales > Terrimicrobiaceae > UBA967. The sequence continues at coordinate 26,785 of CALAPX010000181.1, read as the reverse complement.
GAGCCTGATTCCTACGCGCTCATGGTGGCTCTCCGCGAGCGGAACAAACGCTTGAATACACAGACCGACACAGCCCAAACGTCAGATGCTGCTGCCCAGCAAATGCAGGCAAGTGAAGAGACCATGCCTGTCGAGGGCGGAGGCATTCCTTGGGACCGAATCGAAGAACTCGTGGCTGAACTCACTGAGCGCATCGATTCCATGGGGCCTGTCAACATGGACGCCATTCAAGAATACGATGAACTCGAAGAGAGATATATTTTTCTAGAAAAACAGAATGCTGACCTTGTCTCATCAAAAGCGGAACTTCTAGAGGTCATCGCAAAAATAAATCACACCACCAAGGCGCTCTTCGCCGAGACATTCGAAAAAATCCGTGAGAACTTTCAATTCATGTTCACAGAGCTTTTCGGCGGCGGTCGTGCCAACCTGATGCTGGTTGATGAGAATGACCCTCTCGAATGCGGTATCGAGATCATTGCAAAGCCGCCTGGCAAGCAGCTTCAGAGCGTGAGCCTCCTTTCGGGCGGCGAGCGCACTATGACCGCTGTATCGCTGCTGTTTGCCATCTATATGGTAAAGCCCAGCCCGTTTTGTGTCCTCGATGAAATGGATGCCCCGCTCGACGAATCGAATATCACTCGATTCATCAAAATCCTCGATCGGTTTGTGGATCAGAGCCAGTTTGTAACCATCACCCACAACAAGCGTACCATCTCGCGCGCAGACATGCTGTATGGCGTCACCATGGAGGAGCATGGTGTCAGCAAACTCGTCAGCGTTCGCTTCAGCGGAAAATCAAATGATGAGGCAAAGTCCAGTGAAAGCGTGGCAAAAGCTCTTGGGAAATCCGAAAATCTTGCCAGCGAGGATGTAGAGGGAGCTAAGGCCGTAATCCCAGAACCTAGCAACGGGGAGCCGGCGATTTCATGAGATGCGCCGAGAAATTATATCCTGTTCTGCGGGACGCCTTGAAGCGGCGATTGGATGTAGTGGCTAATGTGGCTCTACGCACAAGCGACCCCGCCGCACATCTCGAGAGTCTCAAGGACGCTGCCGCAGCGCTTGATGCCTGCGTTGCTTTATTGCCTGCTGATGCGGATCCTATGATCCGCCATTATCTGGAGCGACAGAGTTATTTAAAGGCGCTAGCTTGGCTGGAGGGCCATGGAGAGCCTACTGCTCAGGGCTCATTAGCGCCGCAAGACGGCATTTGAGACGAAAAAGAAGTGATCCCTTCTCGAATGCGAGGAGGTTTTCCTGGCGGCAGTTGTCGAAGTCGGCAAGGAGCATGTGCTCAACCCGGCTGGCAAATTCCTTGTCTTGGATAGCTGCAGAGAGCTCGAAATTCAACATGAACGAGCGATAGTCTAGGTTGATCGAGCCAACGATAGCGATGTCTTCGTCTGCCAGAAGAACCTTTTGATGCATAAACCCGGTTTGATACCGGAAGACTTTCACTCCAGCCTCCAGAAGCTTCGGATAGTAAGTGAAGGAGGAGAGCCACGGGAGCTTGTGGTCTGCCGATTGAGGCAACATCAAGCGCACATCGACGCCCCGAAGTGATGCATGGCAAATGGAAAACAGCAATGGGCTTGATGGAACAAAGTAGGGGCTCGCAATCCATAGACGGCGGGAGGACGCGTTGATGATCGAGAGGTAGACAGCCGGACACAGGCTCCAAGCCTCCGCAGGCCCAGAGGCGATGGGAAAGACCACAGCACGTCCACCATGGCTAGTCGCCGGCGGCGGAAGGCGAAATTTGAGCATTTGACGTGTCACATAGTTCCAGTCCTCAAGGAATGACATCTGGAACCCGGCGACTGCGGGACCCTCGATCCGTATGTGGGTGTCGCGCCATGCACCGAAACGGGCGGTACGGCCCATGTATTCGTCTCCGGCATTCAGGCCACCAAGAAAAGCCAAGCGTGCATCAACCACCACAAGTTTCCGGTGATTGCGAAAATTGATTTGGAAGCGCCTGCCGAACTGGCGGTTTGTGACAAACGATTCAACGTCGATTCCCGCAGATCGCAAACCAGCAGCCCAGCTGGCGGGGAGGGCCTTTGAGCCGACCTGGTCGTAGAGCACAAGGCATTTCACGCCGCGCTTGGCAGCGCAAGTCAGTCGATCAGCCAGTTCACGCCCGAGTGTGTCATCATGAATAATAAAAAATTGTACCCATACTGATTCCCGGGCCTCGTCGATGGCCTCAAAAATTGCAGTGAAAGTGGCTTTTCCATCAATCAGCAGATCGACCTTGTTGCCTCCGCTGGAGGGAATGCGTGAAAGGTTGGTGGCCATGCGAGAGGCCTCAAAAAACGCTGCAGTAAATGACTCTCTATATCCATCCAAGTGTCTGATGACTGATTGAAAAGCCTGATCCAGCTTCTTAGAGAGACCAATTCCTGCGAGCGTGTAGCCGGCGAAGCGCGATTCTCCGAACACAAGAAAAAGAGGAATTCCAATAAGTGGAACGATGACAAGTACTGCGGCCCAAGCGATGGCTGATTGTGGAGTGCGGGCGATCAACACCGCGCGCAGGGCAAAAAAAATACCGAAGGCTTCAAGTAACAATGTTGCCAGCGCATAGAATGTCATGTGCATGGATGCCTAATAACAATTATGGCATTTCAGTGAGGCTATCTGTAGGGCGCGGCTGCAGATCAGTATCAGATGTTGCAATTCCAGCCCCTTTTCGAAGGATATCCCGCTCGGCGATCACAGTCTCCAGTTGAGCAAGTGTCCGGGCCAGGTCGTCATTGATCTTTCTTGAATGTACTTTAAACGAGTGCAGAGGGTCTCTGATATTCCGATAGAGGATGAAGCCCGATGATGCAGTTGAGAGCAGCAGGATGCCTAGCACCACCGAAAGGAATCGTGAATATTGCCTGATCGCCGAGGCGTTTTTTTCGACTGATGCATACATCCGAACATCGAGGGCGGCAATGAAGGCGGATAGAGTTTTGCGAACGACCGCACGTTTTTTCGCTGAGGATTCATCCGTCAGTAAAGCCAACAACTGCGTTTGATCGCCCTGACCACGAACGGTAAACTCTCCATCGGTGTCTGGAAAGAGTCCACGGATTGCATGGAGAGCCTTGCGATCCGATTTTAAGAGTTCTTGGGCATCCTTGATCGCCATCTCAAGGGCCGAAAACTCCTTGGGTTGAAAATGGGCATCACCTCCCTGCAATAGCTGGAGATGCAACGGGATGTCAGCAGCCATGAGTTGAAAAGAGTTCTGAGAAGTGGATGCACTATTTTTCCGAAATTGACTCGCCGCGAGATCCTCATGGGCTTTCGCTTGTTTTTTGTCTCCGGAACGTGCTGCCGTCAGCGCAAGGTCCGAGAGTTGGGAAAATACTGCCAACTCAGTGTCAATCGCTTCACGGGCCTGCAGTAGGAGCAATTGATCGGAAAGCGAAATTTCATGAACTTGGCGTTCACGCATTGCAATCACGAGCAGCAATGTTTCAAGTAGCAATAATCCGGTAAAAATGCCCACGAAGAGCCTGCGGAAGTCACGCAATTTGAATGTGCTTTTGCGCCGGCGCAGCATCACAGGTCAGTTGGATGGGCCAAGGGCTGCTCTCCAAGAGCTTTTTTGATGGCTTGGAGAATTGTCTTTGAGGTGCAGGGCTTTGATAGAACGGTTTCCACTCCAAGCGTCGCAAGGGATTCCATGCTTGAGTGGGTGGTGAGGCCGCTTGTGCAGATAACTTTTACATCCTTGTCAAATTTCCGGAGTGCGGAAATCATACCAGGTCCATCGATGCCAGGCATGGCCATGTCTGTGATGACAAGGCGGATTTCATCACCATGTCGGGAGAAGACTTCCAATCCTTGCTCGCCATCCTCCGCAGTGAAAATCTTGTAGCCGGATTTTTCGAGCGATCGCTGCATGACCTTGAGAACGGTGGCCTCGTCATCGACGAGGAGGATAGATTCTCCTCCACCGGAAAGCTCGGTGGAGCGCTGGAAGGGGAGGACTGAAGTGGATTGGGGGGGGGGGGCTGTGTAATGCAGGGAGGAAAACATGGAATGAGGTGCCACATCCCTCCTCGGTTTCAAGCGTGATGAAGCCTTCATGACTGCGCACAATCCCGAGCGTGGTAGCCAAGCCCAGCCCGGTTCCTTTTTCCGGTCCTTTAGTGGTAAAGAACGGCTCAAATATTTTTGTTCTTATTTTACGAGGAATGCCAAGGCCTGTGTCTCCCACGGTGAGTCGCACGTAGGGGCCCGGCTTGCAGCCAGATTGGCGGCTGGAAAATCCCTCATCGACATAAAAATTGCAGGCTTCTAAGCGGAGTCGCCCCCCTTCTGGCATCGCATCGCGCGCGTTGACGCAGAGATTGATGAGAATCTGTTCAACTTGCGTTTGGTCGGCCAGAACCAGATCCAATCCCTCATCCAAGGTCATATGAAGATGGATTGTCTTTGGAAAAGCCTGCCGGATAAAGCTGGCAATGTCCTTAAATAGTATAGCTATCTCGATGCGGCGGCGTTCGGTGCCAACGCCGGATGTAAAAGAGAGAATCTGCCTTACAAGGTCGGTGGCGCGGCGGAGGTTTTCATCTACAACATCGAGCATTTCCTGGCTCTCGGTGTCTGCTGTGCGGGCACGGAAGAGGTCAATCGCGATAGAAATCGGCTGAAGGATATTGTTAAGATCATGGGCGATTCCTCCAGCAAGAGTCCCAAGGCATTCCTGACGCTGATCACGGAGGCGGGCTTCCTCAAGTTCGCGCAGGCCAGCAGCGTCCTCTGCAATAACAAGGATGCTGCCGGCCCCGGCAATCACGCCCGGCAATCGCACCCAACGGCATTCGATCTCCAATGGGTTTCCCAAGGAGGTGGTGTGCGCCAACCGGCCAGTCCACTCGAGGCCTTGAAGAACGGATTTAAAGGCCAGCGCATCGGCGTCGGGATTGCTACTGAGTCCCGCAGGATAGGGATGTCCAACAATATTGACGGAAGGAAGTTGATACAGTTCCTCCGCCCCCTTGTTCCAGTGCCTCACTACCCCTTGATCATCAAGCATGATCAAGGCCTCCGCAGACTTGGTAAAATAGCCGGCCTGTTCGCGGAGGTGAACATCGGTTTTTTTAATGATGGAATTATCCCTGACGAGGCAATGAATCGTTAACAAGCCAGCACCATCATCGATCAATGCGGCATCGATCAAAATATTGCGAGTAGAGTCATCCTTGCGGCGAATGCAGGTCTCGAGATTTCGTATAGTGCCGGATGTATCAAGGCGGTGAATAAGAAAATCCAGATCAATTGACTCAATAAGGATATCCTCCAGTGAACGCCCGATAAACTCAGAAGAGGGGAAGCCAATCAGTTCCTCGCTGGCACGGTTTGCGGAGAGCACAACACCGCGATGGGACAATTTCCAAAAGACGGTTGGAAGCATTTCCCAAACTAGGTGAAGTGACTCATCCCGTTTGACATCTAACGCATGACCGCCATTTATGGGGGCCTTTACCGTGTGATGTCGTAGGTGGGAGGGAGCTGCTGAGGGTTTCGACATTCCGTTGTGAAGGCGGCCATCCAACGTATGCGCCATGCCCGATTGCGTCAATTGCAAAGCCAATTTCCAGACTGGTTTGGATCGTCAAGAAGCCCCGAAAGTTTCCTATTTCCGCAGATTGACCATGCACGGATCGTCCGTGTAGCTTGGTAAGCAGCATGAACCTCAACAACATCACCTCGCTCGTCTCAGAATCGCCCTCCGCGTCCACCTCTAAAAACATCCTCACCAGCGACGTAGAGCTGAAGGGGACGATCAAATTCGATACCGACATGATTTTTGATGGCAAACTTGATGGGGAGGTTATCTCTGAAGGAACGCTGACGCTTGGAAAAAACGCGGTTGTTAAAGGGGAAATCCGGACCAAGTCCGTAACGATTCATGGGTCAGTAAACGGCAATGTCACTGTGCAGGAACGCTGTGAGCTCAAATCCAACGCCGAACTTCTTGGTGATCTCAAAGCGATGCGAATCATTATCGAAGAGGGAGCTACATTTATCGGACATTCCGAGGTGACGCCAGGCAAGTCGACCTCCCGTCTGACCACGCCTACTGCCCCGACTATCTCCAGTCAGAACGACTCGAGCGAGGACAACTCCTAAGGCGTTCCCATGCCGTCTACCCCGCCGAAAACACCTTTCCGGTGTCCGGTGTGCGGTTTCGTGCAGCTTGAGCCACCCCATCTTGTCTCGACAAATTGCCGCTCCTGCGGGGCGCATTACGAGGCGTCGGCAGAAGGGGTGCGTGCGGGCGGCGTCACCGAACTACCATCGTTCGCCGGCGCCAAACAGGACGCAGGGAAGGAGGTTGCGTGTCTCAAGTGTGCTCGCACCCACCGAGTCTCCAAGAAAGCCCAGAGCACGATCTGTCCCGGTTGTTATGCTCCGATTGAGTTGATTGAGGTGAAAATCACCGGACCCTCATCTCGGGCGGTTGATACTCGCGGAGCATTAAGGATTTCCGAGAAGGGGTCACTGAACAACCAATGGATCGTCTGTGGGTCAGCACGTATCGAGGGGGGAATCCATGGGCATCTCCGTTGTGAAGGGGAGGTGCGTCTTGCGATGGTAAAACCATGTGCCGGTCGTGTGACTGCAGGGGCCGTTCTGATCGAAAAAAAAACTACCTTTTCATGCGGGCAGCAGATGGAAACCGATCACTTGGCAGTGAGAGGAACCATGCTTGCCGATGTTGTCTGCCGAGGTGCCGTTCAAGTTCACAGCGGTGGTCGCTTGGAGGGACAGGTGAAAACAAAATCGATGATTGTTGAGAAGGGGGGGGTGTTTTTTGGGCACTGTGAAATCACCCGGGCTGAAGATGCTGCCGCTCCAGAAGTAATGCCTCCGCAGCAGGACTGATGTTTGGGGAAGGAAGGCCCATCCCTAACGCTCCGCGCTAGTTTTATTTAACGATGAATGGAACCGAATTTGAAATGCTTGAGGGTTTCTGAGGGCCCATTTCAATAGACAACGGCTTGCCAGCAGCGGCTTTCAAAGCCTGAGCAAGATCGATGACGCGCACAGTTTGTGAGCCATATGTTTTCCAGTGGAATGCCGGGGTTTTGAGTTGGCTGACTGCCGTCCAAGATGTGAAATCAGGGTTGATCTCGGCAGTTCCTGCGGAAGGATGCGCGCTGCCCAAAGGAATATCGAAATTGTTGAGCACATGGAACAGCGTCGACACTGCAGCTACTGAATCGGGTTGCTCAGCCAGATTATGAAGAAAGAATGACATGCGCACGAAGCGTGACGGAGGAGTAAAATCGCCCGGGATCCCCAAGCCGCCACCCCCCATCCCGACAGGTGATAGAGGCAATCCGCCGATTACGGCATTTGCTGGATTATGGGCGCTGAGATGCAGGTAATTTCTAAGGTTTGTGAGATGCCAAGGGAATTCCGGGGAGTTTGTGAGCACGCGCACGGGATTGTCGTGGACTTTCAATTCCCCAGCGACTGGTTCAATCACAATGCAAGCACCACTGGAGTCCTGGACCTTGAAATGCACTTCCGGAACGGAGTTAAGAATATCCAATGCCACAGGCTCCACAGCAACTGAGGCGATCTTTGCGCGCACGTCCGCTACGTTTGCGCAATTGGCAAGGATCCAAGTGCCGAGTTGTCCCGGCGCCAAGGCCTTAGAGGCGCTTTCAGGGGTTGGCAGAGGGTATTGAGCGGAGCCCGGATAGTAAAAAAGCCCAACGTTCAGGCCCTTTTCATTAACCCCATCGAGTATTTGATCGAGGTAATCGCCCACAGAAGCCCCTAAAAAGCCGAATTGTGAAGTGAATTTAAGGCCGGGACCATTCACTCCGGCGCCAGTGAATTCCGAGCCTGCGGGCCAGATGGCAATTTTTGAATCGAGCGGCATGCCAAACTCAAGGGTGCGGCCCACGACAACAGATCCATCCTTCGCCGTAATGGCGCCACCGGTGCACGCTTGCAAGCGAAGAGAGTGAAGCATCGCGCCCAGTGACAGTGCCACTCCAAGAAACGTAAGGATCTTTTTCATAGGCTGAGCCGAAGCAAACAGAATCGCTTCAACAGAGCAATCCTGTAGCCATTGGAAAAACATTCACGCGATGGAATGCGATGCACGCGTTAAAAGCCTTCGGAAAACGCAATGAACCACTCATAAGTCTTTTTGATCCCTACCTCCAGAGGGATGCTGGGCTTCCAGCCCATCGCTCGAATCCTCCCGATATCAAGGAGCTTCCTAGGCGTGCCATCAGGCTTGGAGGTATCGAACACAGGCTGTCCAGAGAATTCAAGAACGCGACACACGGTTTCAGCCAGTTCGCGGATGGTAAGATCTTCGCCACAGCCGATGTTTACCAAGTCTACAGGTTCATGAGCTTGGAGAAGGAAGAGAGAGGCATCCGCAAGATCGTCAGCATGGAGAAATTCGCGTCGGGGAGAGCCTGAGCCCCAGACGACAATCTCGCTGGCGCCGTTTTTTTTTGCTTCGTGCACCTTGCGGATCAACGCGGGAAGGACATGGGAGGTGTGGAGGTCGAAATTATCCTTCGGCCCATAAAGATTAGTGGGCATTGCGGAGATAAATGGTTTTCCATACTCCCTTGCATAGGCTTGGCACAGTTTGATACCGGCAATTTTGGCGATCGCATAGGCCTCATTGGTCGGTTCAAGCGGGCCGCTAAGAAGTGATTCCTCGCGTATTGGTTGTGGAGCAAGCTTCGGGTAAATGCAGGAACTTCCGAGGAATAGCAGTTTTTGAACGCCATAGTCGGCCGATGCTTCGATCACGTTGTTCTGGATCGCAAGATTTTCGAGGAGAAACTCAACTGGTTTTTCAGAGTTGGCCATAATCCCTCCGACCCGCGCGGCGGCATCTATCACAACATCCGGGCGAACCTCCGCGAAAAATTCTCTTACAGCAACACGCCCGCGCAGGTCTAATTCACGCCTTGAGCGCACAATTATTCGCGAGAATCCCTCACGTTCCAATCGGCGCACAATCGCGCTACCGACCATGCCGCAGTGACCGGCCACAAAGATCTTTGAGTCAAATGTCATCTGAAAACGTGTTGTTGTAAAAGAGGGTCTGGTTGAAGTGACTCCATTTTCTTCTTAGTGGATTCACTTGCACGGCTTGGCCTGTTGAGCAAGAAAAGGAATGTGAGTCTTCTGCCTACCCTCTGCCTATTACTAGTTGCTGTCTGTACTGCTAAAGCGGAATTGCCGCCGTCCGCTTATGAGGGCATGCAGTCCAAAGCGCCTGAGCATCTCCAAATTCATGTCTTACGTATAGATATTCAGCCAGCCCAACCCGAATCCACCCAGGATATTCTGCTGATTGTTGCCGTTGAGAAGGTCTTCCGGACGGCCAGTGATCTCAAGCCAGGGGATGTGCTCAACATCGTTTATTCCCTTGAGGCCCGTCCGCCTGGGTGGCTTGGGCCTGGGCAGGTTCCCATTCTTAGGCAGGGGGATAAGCGCATTGCATATCTCAGGAGTTTGGAAATGCCCGAGACCTATGCTCCAGACGCTGGAGTCATGAGCTTCGGGAACTTCTGAGCCGTGACTATTCACCCCATCTGACACTTTGAGCGCTCCACTTGAAATCGTGGTCGTGGGTGGTGGTGCGGCAGGCTTTTTCGGGGCTATCGCCGCTGCGGAAGCCAATCCACGGGCTTCAGTTACTATTTTGGAAAAATCCCGCCATGTTCTTGCGAAGGTGCGAATCTCTGGGGGGGGGCGCTGTAATACGACCCACGCATGCTTTGACGCGCGTGATCTCGCCCAGCGATATCCACGCGGTGGGCGCGCCCTGATCGGCCCATTCACCCGCTTTGGTCCTCGTGAAACGATTGAGTGGTTCCGTCTTCGGGGGGTGAATTTGAAAACCGAAGCAGATGGTCGGATGTTCCCTGTTACGGATTCCTCCCAATCCATTATCGATTGCTTGATGGACTCCGCAAAGAATGCCGGCATCGCCATTCGCCTCCAGACGGGCGTGGAGACAATCGAATGCCGTTCCGGTGGGGGCTTTTTGCTTCATCTTACAGATGGATCAAGGCTTGAGTCTGACCGTATCTTGTGGGCCGCCGGTGGCTGCCGTGCAGAACGGCATCCGCTTGTGCCTCTTGGGCACAAGCTCATCCCACCCGTCCCATCCCTGTTCACCTTCCATATCGACTCGCCGTGGCTTAGCGCCCTGCCCGGTGTTTCTGTCGAAAATGTCCAAGTATCCATTCCCGGCACGCCTATTCAACAACGCGGGCCACTGCTTATAACCCATGTCGGCGTAAGCGGGCCTGCTATTCTGCGCTTGTCGGCTTGGGGTGCACGGGAACTTTATAATTTAGACTATCGCTTTACTCTGCGCATCGCTTGGTTGCCTGACGACAAGCCCGCCGCAATTCTTGATGATCTTCAAGGCCGGCGTGAGTCGCACGGGGGACAAAGCATCTTGCGTTCCCGATGGAATCCTCTTCCAGCGCGGCTTTGGGAGCAACTAGTGCTGCAGTCCGGAATCGCCCCTGAAACCAAATGGGCTCGCCTAGCCAAGCCAGAGGCATTAAAACTCGTCTCCCTTCTCAAGGCAACCGAGTTGCCAGTTAGTGGCAAAAGTATGAACAAAGAGGAATTCGTCACTTGTGGAGGAATTCCCCTTCCGGAGATCGATTTCAAAACGATGCAAAGCCGCGTCGTTGAAGGCCTCCACCTCGCCGGCGAAGCGCTTGATATTGATGGTATCACCGGCGGGTTCAACTTCCAAGCCGCTTGGACAACTGCTTGGGCTGCCGGCCGAGCGATGGCGGGTTAAAAGTGGCACCACATGCCCCACATCAACTAAGGCATTTCATTTGTCTGGCCCGCAGGCTTCAAATGTTGCTGCCCAAAAATGTATGGATACCGCACTCGCTTTTATCGAATCCGGTCCAACGGCCAGCGCGTTCGCTCTCGCCTTCTGTAACGGGGCGCGTGCAGGGCTGGCAACCAATCGAGCGATAACCTTGCGCAGTGAGGGCATTTAGCGGCAGGTCGTGGACTTTGATGTAATCTTGAACCTGTTCGCGCGTCCAAGTGGCCATCGGATTAAGTTTGATGATGTAGAGGTCACGGAGGACATCGAAGTGGTAGAGTTCGACGATTTGCGTGCATTCGCGGCTCTGGTTCTGCTGGCGGCGCAGGCCTGTGATCCAGACATCGATGGTTGAGAGTTTTTTCTGGAGGGGAATGACCTTTCGGAGTGAGCAGCAGAGGTCAGGCTTTGATTTCCACAGCTCTGGTCCAAGTTCAGCGGCTTGCTCAGCGAGGGTCTGATCAGGGTGGAGCGACTCGATGGTGGTGCCCAGCTGGGTTTCGATCTGTTGCTTCAGCGCAAGGGTTTCAGGAAATAGGAGGCCGGTATCAATTGTGAAGACAGGAAACCGGAATCCATGGGAGTAAGCTGTATGCATCGCGACCAATCCGGCCCCTTGGAAACTTGTGCCAATTGCTGCACGCTCTCCAAAAGTCTCCCAGGCCCAGGCAAGAATGTCGCGGAGAGGAGATGTCTCAAACTCCTCGGCTTTACTCCGAACCATGTCACGGTCGTGGAGCGATGGCATTGGCTAAAAGAGGGCGCATTTCGCGCCGAAGTTCTGTTTGGAATGGTTTATCAAAGTGATTTTGCTGCTGCGACAACATTTGCCGCAGTCATGCCGAGCAGTTCCATAACAATATTCCCAGGCGCGCTCAGGCCGAAGCGGTCAATCGCAACAACTTTGCCATCCAAGCCTACATAGCGAAACCACGGATCTGAGACCCCGGCCTCAATCGAAACGCGTTTACGGCATGAGGAGGGGAGGACTGATTCCTTGTATTCCCTTGTCTGGCCCTCAAAGCGCTCGAAGCAGGGCATCGAGACAACGCGTGTGCCAGCGCCGAGCTCATCTGCAGCGACCATGGCGTGCTGGAGTTCACTTCCAGATGCGAGCAGGATTGTATCCAGCGAAGCGGTCTCCTTTTTGGCGATATAGCCGCCTTTTAACACACCCTCACGGCGCACTGAGACGGGAATGTCGTTTTGCGTGGGAAGGTTTTGACGGGAGAGGACAAGTAAAGTTGGTCCATTCGTCTTCTCGAATGCTGCGGTAAAGGCTCCGGCTGTTTCCTCCGGATCGGCCGGGCGGATGACATCCAACCCTGGAATGGCGCGCAAGGCGGCAACAGTTTCAACGGGTTCATGAGTAGGCCCGTCCTCGCCCACGCCAACGGAGTCGTGGGTGAAAATGTAGACGGCAGGGAGGTGAGATAATGCAGCGATGCGGATCGATGGGCGTCCGTAATCACTGAAAACGAGGAATGTCGCACCGCTCGGGCGGAAAATTCCATCGTAAGCGAGGCCATTCATCACGCCACACATGGCGTGCTCGCGGATTCCGAAGTGGATATTCCTGCCGTTGCGATTGTCGCGATTAAAATCCCCACCGTCCTTTATATAGTTCAGTGTCGAGCCGTAGAGATCGGCACTGCCTCCGACGAGGAGGGGCATGCCGGCCGCAACATGCTGGAGCACTTCACTGCCCGCCTTGCGGGTTGCAATGGTCACTGAGGGATCAAATGGAGGGATCGCTTGAAGAAGGGCAGGGGTTTTTCCAGCAAGAGCATCATCGATTTCCTTGGCCAAGTCGGCATTTGATGCGCGCCAAGCCTGGTAGGTTTTGTCCCATTCCGCGTGGGCTGATTGAAGCGCTGCTTTGTGCTTTCCAAAATAGGCGGTCGTTTCTGCAGAAACATGAAAGGCTTCGGCGGGAAGCCCCATCGCCTTGCGGGCCTCGGTGGTAAACTTGACTCCCGCCTCTCCATGGGCCTTGTTGGTGCCAGAAACCTCGGGGATTCCTTTTCCAATAAGAGTCTTAGCAATAATAAACTGAGGCTTTCCGCTGGTTGACCCTTTGGCCTTGCACAAGGCCCCCGCGATGGCTTCCAAATTGTGTCCATCCACTTGGTGGACCTCCCAGCCATATGAGGCATAGCGGGCGGCGGTGTCCTCACTCTGTGACACAGGAGCCATGGCATCGAGGGTGACATTATTGGAGTCAAAAATGAGGATCAGATTGTCAAGGCCTAGATGACCGGCCAGGGCGCTGGACTCTTGAGCAACCCCCTCCTGCAGACATCCATCGCCAGCGAGGGCGATGATATGGTTGTCGAAAATCCGGTGCTCCGAGGTATTGAAGCGGGCCTCGCACATTTTGCCCGAGATGGCAAAACCTACAGCATTCGCGACGCCTTGCCCAAGAGGACCAGTCGTGGCTTCAACACCCGGCGTTTCATGGAATTCAGGGTGCCCCGGGGTAATGCTATGAAGTTGACGGAATGCCTTCACATCGTTGAGTGATAGGGCATATCCCGATAGGTGCAGCCAAGAGTATAGGAACATGCTGCCGTGGCCGGCCGAGAGAATAAATCGGTCACGGTTCAACCAGCGGGGTTCGGCGGGATTGTAGGACATTGCCGAGCCGAAAAGGACGGCTCCGATCTCGGCAGCACCCAAGGGAAGGCCGAGGTGGCCGGATTTGCATTTGGCGATGGCATCCATCGCAAGCCCGCGGGCATCGCGGGAGGCTAACTCAAGTGAGGAAATATCTAAACTCATAGGTAGGGTGAATTGGAAAAAGGGTGTAGAAAAGCGAGTGTAGGCCGCATTGGCAAGAGGCAAACCAGTCAGATTCTTTATCCTCCTGCGAAACCTTGGCATAGCAGGAGGGGGTGACCTGCTGGCTAATCGTCGTTTTCGTCGTTTGCAGCGCCTTTTTTGTATGTGAGTCCACGGAGCTTGCCTTCGATAAAGGCATCAATGTCGCCGTCCATGACGGCCTGAATATCGCCGGTTTTCACGCCAGTGCGCAGATCTTTCACCATCTGGTAGGGCTGAAAGACATAACTCCGGATCTGGTTGCCCCAGGCAACATCGCCTTTCTCTCCATAATGGCGGTCGATCTCAGCGCGTTTTTTGTCGGCTTCGATCTGGTAAAGTTTCGCCTTTAGCATTTGCATGGCCATTTCGCGGTTGCGGCCCTGACTGCGCTCGGCTTGGCACCCGACAACGATTCCGCTGGGAATGTGGGTGAGGCGTACGGCGGTCTCGACCTTGTTCACGTTCTGGCCACCCTTTCCCCCGGAGCGGAAGGTGTCGAGCTTGATGTCCGCTTCGTTCACTTCGACCGGGACATCCTCAATTTCCGGCACGACATCGACACCGGCGAACGAAGTGTGGCGGCGCTTGTTGGAATCAAATGGCGAGATGCGAACCAAGCGGTGCACGCCAATTTCTGTTTTAAGGTAGCCGTAGGCATTCTCACCGGTGACGCGGAGCGTGGCGGATTTCACCCCTGCCTCGTCGCCAAGTTGAATGTCCGTGATGGCAAATTGGAGGCCATGCCGCTCCATCCAGCGTTGATACATGCGGTAGAGCATATCAGCCCAGTCGCAAGATTCGGTGCCCCCAGCACCGGCTTGGATGGATAGAAATGCGGGGCAGTTGTCATGTTCTCCCGAGAGAAGTGCAGCGATCTCGAATTTGTCCAAAGCCTTCACTATCGAGTCGAGCTCAGTCAGAACCTCAGCCGCCGCTGCCGGGCGTTTTTCATCAGGTTCCTCGAGGGCTATTTCGCGGAGCACATCAAGATCCTCGATACGGGATTTGAGGGAAGCTAAAGGAGTTATTTTATTCCGAATCGAAGAGACCTCGGCGACATCCTTCTGAGCCCGCTCGCGGTGATCCCAGAAATCAGGTGCCGCCATGCGCGATTCAAGTTCGGACAGGCGGAGGGTCAATGCGGGCAAGTCAAAGAAACCTCCGCATCGAAGCCAGACGGCCTTTGATCGCGGAGGTGTCCAAATTTTGTAGTTCCTCAGTCATTAAAAAGGAACAATAGATACGGTTGCACGCGCATGCAATCTGGGAGTTCCAAAGAACTACTATTCGCGTGGAGCAAGGTCCGGAGCGGGGGTGTCGAAGCGAAAAATTGTTTCCCCTTCTTTCATTACACCAATTCGATCGCGGGCAATAATCTCGACATATTCTGGATCGTTCTCCAGCAGGTGGACTTCACGGCGGTGGAGAGCGCGCTGGTTCTCCTCGTCGCGCAGGGCGGCTCGCTCATTCTCCAATTGATGGGCCAACGCGTTGCGGCGTTCAATTTGGGGATAGAAAATAAAAACACACAGCAGAACCACGCCGGCGGCGATCAACCCTTGAAGAGCGAGGTTGGCCTTCTTCCAGTGTTCGGTTTTGCGGCGGCGTTGCGAGCGAAGTTGGGCCACATAATATCCCTACTCTTACACTAGCCCAGATATCCAGCTGGGATTTTGAAAAATGAACCATCCTTGCCAAGAAGGGCAGTGTTGCCTAGGGACATGGCAATGTTTCATCGACGGACAAAGCGTGCCGTGCTCGGCTTTCTTGCTCTTGGCCTTTTGGTTGCAGGAGTGCTTGCGGGCATGAATAGGTATATTGACGCGCAGAGGGAGCGGCGACGCAGCGAGGTGGAGCGGAAGGAGCTTTTGGCCCCACCGCCAGTGCCAGTGATAATCGAATCGGCAGCACTTGAGCGCATGCGGAAATTTACAGCAACCCTAGAGCCTTGGATGAGCGCCGGGGTTCCTGCCGAGGTTGCCGGCAGGGTTGTGGAGGCATTTGTTGAAGCTGGTGACCGTGTCGCCTTGGGGAAAATATTGATCAAACTTGATGCATCCCGCGCGCAGATCCTCCTCGATGCGGCATCGCTGCGCATGTCTGAAACAGAGCGGTTGTTAAAAGAGGCCGAGCGCTTGAGGGATGTGAAAGCCATTTCCGCCACGGCTTATGAATCAGCATTGTCTGAGGCAAGGATCGCTAGAGCCGTGTTCGCCGAAGCCCGTGATACGGTCCAGCGTCATACGGTCAAAGCCCCCTTCGACGGCACCGTAAATGCACGTCTGGTGGATGTGGGTGATGCGGTCAATGTCAACGAGCCTGTGGTCGATATGGTGGATCTTAATAAATTACGAGCAGAACTTTTTGTCAGTGAGAACGACCTGTCCGCGTTCCCGCTGGGCACCAAGTTGCCATTGCGCCTTGCCTCCGGCTTGGGAGGGAAGCTCGAGCCAGTGGTGCGTTTTGTAAGCCGTTCCGCGGACCCTGCAACGCGGCTCTTCAAGGTTGAGGCGGTATTGGAAAATGCTGAAAGCAGTTTGCCTGGAGGAATCCAAGGCAGTGTTGATGTCACGGTGCAGGAGTTTTCCCCCGGACCTGTGATTCCTGCTGTGGCGGTTCGATTCGCTGGAGCGGATGCCATTGTCATCAAGGACATGCCAGAGGGTCCCTTGCCTGTGAAAATCAAAGTTGGTCCCGAGATTCGCGGTAAGTTTCCGGTATTGGAGGGGCTTCAACCGGGTGACAAGGTCTACATCCAGTGAAACTTTCCGAGTGGAGTGTTAACAACCGTGTGGCGGTAAACTTGCTGTGCGTGTTTTTGCTCATCGCCGGGTGGATGAGCGCAACCACTCGCCTGAAGCTCGACCTTTTTCCTGATGTCTCAACGAATTTCATTCAGGTCACAACACTGGATCCCGCGACCAGTTCATCCGAGGAGATCGAGAGAACCATCACGGTGCCGATTGAGGTCGAATTGGCGAGCGTGGAGGGGATTAAAAAAATCCGTTCATTTTCCGAGGACAACTTTTCGAACATTTTCATCGAACTCGAATCCTCAATTACAAATATCGATCCCATTTTAAACGAAGTCCGGCAGTCCGTGGATAAAGCAAAGTCAAGATTGCCGGCTACGATCGAGCCTCCTGTGATCGATGAATTTGATATTCCGTTTCCCCTGATCACTTTCACGGTGTCCTACCCTTCCGGCTTCGATCCTATGTCGATCCGTCCCCAGCTCGAGCGGTTGGAGCGGAAGTTGCGCATCATTTCAGGGGTCTCGGCAGTTTTGGCCGACGGCCTGGATCGTCGCGAGGTATGGGTGGAGCTCGACCCACACAAGCTTGAGGCCGCAGGTCTTTCCATCGAAAAGGTAAACGAGGCGGTGCGGCGAAAAAATATCAATGCCGTTGGGGGACGACTTGATGCCTCCGGCGGTCAGCGCATCGTGCGTCTGATCGGCGAGATCACGTCTGCCCAGGATCTTGCCGACACCGCCATACCAGTTCGTGGAGGAGAGATGGTGCTCTTAAGGGATCTGGCAACATTCCGCGACACCACCGAGGAAGCTCGCACCATGGGGCGTGCGGATATGCGGTCGGCGGTGACATTCACGATCATCAAGAAGAAGGGCGCCGATGCTATTAAAACTGTTCAAGCATGCCGGAAAGTGTTTGCTGAGGGCGCTAAAGAACTTCCTCCCGAAGTTGAGACCCGCGCCCTCAGCGATACGACGCGTTTCATAAAGGTTCGAATCAATACGGTCGTTCAGAATGGCGTGCAGGCCCTCGTGCTTGTAACTGTGCTTCTGCTTCTGATGCTCAATTGGCGGCTTGCCCTGCTGGTTGCAGTCGGTCTGCCCATTTCCTTCGCGGGCACGATGCTTGTCCTCCAAGCAGGCGGATTCACCATCAATCTACTCTCTCTCTTTGGGATGATCATGGCCCTAGGCATGGTGGTGGATGACGCCGTTGTGATGGCCGAAAATGCTTATCGCCATTTACAGAATGGTGTAAGCCCTCACGATGCGGCGATTCGCGGAGCTTCTGAAGTATTCTGGCCGGTGCTTGGGAGTGTAAGTACGACAGTGGCAGCTTTTCTGCCGTTGATCTGGGCCGAGGGCATCATCGGAAAGTTTCTCATGATCGTTCCTGTTGTCGTGATTTCCGCGCTGGTCTTCTCGCTGGTACAGGCATTCATCGTCCTGCCGAGCCATCTGGCGGACTTTGTGAAGCGCGGTAAAACGGCTGCTGAGCTAGACGCGTTGCCGCCGGCGAAGGGATTGGCGCTCATCCCCCGCATGGTGCGGGTTACCTACCGTGATATGCGGGACACAGTGGACATAATGCTGAAGGCGGTTATCCAACTCTATCTCCATTTGTTGACGATTGCTCTTCGCTGGCGATATGCGGCGGCTGGAATGTTTTTGATGTTGCTCGTTGGAGCCGGGGGACTCGTGGGCGCGGGTTTGGTTCCATTTAAGTTGTTCTCCACCGATTTCGCGGACCTCATTTTTGTGAAGGCTGAACTGCCTGCAGACTACAGCCTGAAGCAAACCTCGCTGGCCATCGCACGCCTTGAGCGCCGGATTGCAGAGGTGTTGCCGGCCGATGATGTTCTGGCGTTGGTCACCCGCATCGGGGCCCGCTTCGATCCGACCAATGACTTTCTAGAATATGGAACAAATCTTGCATTGGTGACGGTCGATCTCGATGAGGAGAACCCAGCGTGCAGGAAAGCATCGGAGATCGCCCGCAGTTTACGTTCCATCATTAAAGAATTTCCCGAATTCGTGCAATTGGAGGTAAATATCAAGGAGGGTGGCCCCCCCGTTGGGCGTCCAGTAAATGTCGAATTGAGCGGACCAGATTTCACCGAGTTGTTACTTGTTGCCGACAAGATCGGGGGCCGTTTGGAGGAGATTCCGGGAGTTTACAACGAAGGAAATGATTTTCCCCGGGGCAAAACCGAGCTCCGCGTGCGTGTGGATGCGGCCCGTGCAGGCGAACTGGGGCTCGATGCCACAAGTGTAGCCCGGGCGCTCCAAGGGGGATTTTTTGGGTTGGAGGCGGATCGCATGCGATGGGGGAATGAGGAGGTTATCCTGCGCGTCAAACTGGCAGAGTCCGTTGCTCAAGATCCTGAATTGCTTTACGGGTTGAAGCTCATAAACAACGAAGGCCTTCCTGTTGCACTTTCAAGCGTGGCTACCATGCAAAGCGTCACAGGTGTTTCGAGGATCAAACGCACCAACCAGGAGCGAGTGGTCACAGTGTCAGCAGATCTGGACAGCCGCCTTACGACATCCGCTGAGGCGAACGGTATTATTTCGGGCTGGCTGCCTGGTATCCTAGCGCAACACCCCGGCGTGCGTGCGGCTCTCACTGGTGAAAATGAAGACAGCGAGCGGAGCGTTGAGAGCATGAAATTCGCTGCGATCGTCGCGATGTTGCTTATCTACGGCCTGCTGGCAGTGATCACAAATTCCTTCCTCCAGCCCGTTGTCATTATGTCCGTGATCCCTTTTGGAATCGTAGGGGTTATTCTGGGATTGTTGTTGGTCGGACAACCCATGGGCTTGATGTCGATTATGGGAACCGTTGCCCTAGCCGGTATTGTGGTGAACAACTCGGTGGTATTTGTGGATTTTATCAATCAATACCGCTCAAACGTGTTAAGTGCCCATGGCGACATCAAACGTTCAGGCACGATTGCCTCCGGCACACGTTGGCGTTCTATCATGCATAGCGCCGCTCTCCGCTTCCGTCCCGTCTTTCTGACCAGCGCGACAACGGTCGCCGGATTGATGAGCCTCGCATTTACTACATCCGGTCAGGAACAGTTCCTTGCCCCCATGGCGCAGGCAATTGTCTTTGGCCTTACCTTCGCTACCTTGATCACGCTGGTTCTCATCCCATGTTTGTATGCGGTTCTTGACGACTGGAACGGGTGGATCAAGCGTCTCCTGAATTCAAGCGAACTCCGGTGATGCCCTTGTCTTTATTCCAGATGCTTTCCGCACTGCTCGGAGGATCAGGATTATTCCTTCTTGGAATGCTGCTTTTAACCGAGGGGGTGAAATCATTCGCAGGTTCGTCGCTTAGACAAGCCCTGCTACGCTTCACAGGCACGCCGGCGAAGGCCTGTTTTTCGGGGATGCTGGCCACATTGTTAGTGCAATCTTCTAGTGCGACTACAGTGGCGGTCATCGGATTTGTCAGCGCAGGGATTCTGACCTTTCCGCAGGCAATCGGTGTTGTGTTTGGGGCGAGTCTCGGCACAACCGGCACCGGCTGGCTGGTCGCTCTTCTGGGCTTAAAAATAAATATTGGGGCACATGCGTTGTTGTTGGTTTTTGCTGGAGCAGGCATGCGCTTGTTCGGGAGCGCGAGATGGAAGCCGGCAGGAATGGCCCTGGCAGGGTTCGGTTTGATATTTGTCGGGGTGGATGCGTTGCAGCATGGAATGGAGGCTTTATCGAAGCAAATTTCCTTGGCTGGTTTTCCTTCCGGAGGATTTGGTGGGCGTGCGGCGGCAATGCTTACTGGGTTTGTTTTGACGTTGGTGATGCAATCGTCAAGCGCTGCGGTGGCGGCCTGCATGGTCGCGCTACAGGCTGGAACGCTCAACTTGGAACAAGCAGCGGGAATTGTGATCGGCGCGGCGGTTGGCACCACGGTTAGCGCCAGCCTAGCAGCGCTGGGAGCCGGGTCGCCTGCAAAACGCACGGCCCTGGCGTTTGTGGTGTTCAATCTTTGCACGGGCTTTATTGCTCTTGTCGCATTGCCTCTATTCCTGAGTGTCATTCCAGTGGTGCTGCCATGCCTTGGGCTCAACACAGGTCCCGAAGCCCTTGCGGCATTCCATACCCTGTTTATCGCCGTTGGGGTGGGTGTCTTTCTTCCATTTGTTCGTCCATACGCAAGGCTCGTCGAGCGCCTGTTGCCAGAAAGGGGGCCTGTCCTGACAAGGCATCTCGACTCACTGCTATTGCAAACCCCCAGTGTTGCCATCGAGGCCTCAGGCAGGGCACTTCGCGAGGTCTCAATAGAGATGCTCCGGTTGATTCGATTGGAGCTTTTGGAAGAGCCCGCTGAAAGTGCCCTTGAGAGCAAATCGGTCCAATTATCCGCTGCCATCCGCAAAATTGAGGAGTTTGTAGCGGCAATCCCTTTAACAAACGGGCGTCAGGCTTTTGTTGCCCAACTGCACGTGATTGACCATCTAGTGCGCCTTCAGTCCAGAATCTTACCGCATGAGGCCATAAGAACGGTGCTGCAAACCCGATTGCTTCACGAGGAGGTCGACGTGACAATCAATCTGCTGAACCTCGCAATCGAGGGATTGGAAGGCGAGGCATGCATTGGTTGGCATGAACAAGTGCGAGAGTCCGCCAAATCTCTAGCAAATTTGAGAAAACAGGGGCGGATTCGTGTATTGGATGAAGGTAAAAGCACCTCCAGCCCCCCGGACGAAATCCTCCTCCACCTTGATGCCATGCGTTGGCTCGACAGAGTGGGGTATCATGTCTGGAGGATCTGCCACCATTTTGCGACCCCTGCTCCGGCTGTTAGTTCTCCGCGATGCGAAGAGTGTCACCCGGAAGATTGAGCGATGCTTTATGGTTTAATCTCAAAACAAAAACAGCCGGGTTCACGCGAACCCGGCTGAGTTGTTGAGTTTTGGCTTGGTGAAGCTTGGACTTAGTAATCCATGCCGCCCATGCCACCCATGCCGCCTCCAGGAGGCATGGCAGGAGCTTTTTCCTTCTCGGGGATCTCGGTGATGAGAGCCTCTGTGGTGAGGAGGAGTCCGCTGATGGATGCTGCATTTTGCAGGGCGCTACGAGTCACTTTGGCGGGATCGACGACCCCGGCTTTTATGAGGTCGACGTAATCGCCGGTGGCCACATTGTAGCCTTCCGAGCCGCTGCGTTTCTTGACTTCCTGCACGATGAGCGCGCCTTCCTGGCCGGCATTGTCGGCGAGGGTGCGGAGCGGTTGCTCAATGGCGCGGCGTACAATTCCAGCGCCAATAGCTTCATCACCCGAGAGGGTGAGGCTATCGAGTGCCTTCTGGGCGCGAATGAGAGCAACACCACCGCCGGGGACGATTCCTTCTTCCACCGCTGCACGGGTGGCATGGAGGGCGTCTTCGACGCGGGCTTTTTTCTCTTTCATCTCGGTCTCGGTGGCTGCACCGACGTTGATGACGGCGACACCGCCGGCGAGCTTGGCAAGGCGCTCTTGGAGCTTCTCGCGGTCGTAATCGCTGGTGGTTTCTTCGATCTGGCGCTTGATTTGGCTCACGCGGCCTTGGATGTCACTGCTCTTGCCTTCACCTTCGATGATCGTGGTGTTTTCCTTGTCGATAACAAGGCGCTTGGCTTTGCCGAGGTCATCAAGGGTGAGGTTCTCGAGCTTGATGCCGAGGTCTTCGGTGATGCACTTTCCACCGGTAAGGACGGCGATGTCTTCGAGCATGGCTTTGCGGCGGTCGCCGAAGCCTGGAGCCTTAACAGCGCAGACTTGGAGTGTGCCACGGAGCTTGTTAACGACGAGTGTCGCAAGCGCTTCGCCTTCGACATCTTCCGCAATAATGAGGAAGGGTTTGCCGGTTTTTGCGATCTTCTCGAGGATCGGGAGCAGGTCTTTTAGGCTGCTGATCTTTTTCTCGTGAATGAGGATGTAAGCGCTCTCTTGGATGGTCTCAAGGCTGTCCGGGTTCGTCACGAAGTATGGCGAAAGGTAGCCCTTGTCGAACTGCATGCCCTCAACAACATCAAGGGAGGTTTCAATCGACTTGGCCTCTTCGACAGTGATGGTGCCATCCTTGCCGACCTTGTCCATCGCATCAGCGATGATTTGGCCGATTGTGGTGTCCCAGTTGGCGGAGACGGTGGCAACTTGCGCGATCTCGGAGCTATTGCTCACTTTTTTCGAGATATTTGCGAGTTCGGCGGTAATGGCTTCGACAGCTTTGTCGATGCCGCGCTTGAGGTTCGTTGGGTTGGCGCCGGCAGTGACGTTCTTGAGGCCTTCGCGATAGATCGCTTCGGCGAGAACGGTCGCTGTGGTCGTGCCGTCACCAGCGGTATCGCTGGTTTTGCTTGAGACCTCACGGATGAGCTGGGCGCCCATGTTTTCGTAAGGGCATTCGAGCTCGATTTCTTTGGCGACTGTCACGCCATCCTTAGTGATAGTCGGGCTGCCGAATTTTTTGTCGAGAATTACATTGCGTCCGGATGGTCCAAGCGTGGCTTTGACCGCAGAGGCGAGTTTCTCGATGCCGCGAAGAAGAGCGTGTCGCGCGGCTTCGTCGAATAAGATTTGTTTTGCTGCCATGTGAGTAGTTTTAAGTTTTAAGAATTAAGGTTTTAATTTTCGGTTATCCGATGATGCCAAGGATGTCGTCCTCGCGCATGATGAGGTAGCTTTCGCCCTCTACTTTCACCTCAGTTCCCCCGTATTTGGAGATGAGGACCTTGTCGCCGACCTTGACGGTGAATTCGATGAGCTTGCCATCGTCGTCACGTTTGCCGGTTCCGAGGGAAACAACCTCGGCTTCTTGAGGCTTTTCCTTTGCGGAATCAGGAATGATGATTCCACCTTTGGTTTGCTCCTCGGCCTCGAGCGGCTTTACGAGCACGCGATCGGCGAGGGGTCTAATGTTTGCTTTTGCCATGTGTGTTTTTCTTGTTGGTTGGTTTTTAACATGCCCCGGCCCTGTACGGACCAGAACGGATTGTTAAAGGGTTTTTTCGTGGACTATTTCTTCTTGTCCTCGTCGACGACCTCGAACTCGGCATCGACGACGTCATCTTTCTTGGGTTGTGGTTCCTCCGCGCCTTCCTGAGCAGGCTCTGGTGTGGCGCCAGCAGATGCAGCGGCCTGCTTGTAAGCTTCGGCGGACACTTCCTGGAATTTTGCTTGGAGTTCGTCGTAAGCGGTCTTGATGGCTTCGGCGTCATCGCCTTTGAGAGCCTCACGGACCTTCTCGATGGCATCCTCGACGGATTTCTTGGAGGCGCCGTCAATTTTGTCACCGAGGTCTTTCAGTTGTTTCTCACTTTGATAGGCGAGGTTGTCGGCGTTATTTCGGATTTCGATTGTTTCTTTTGCTATGCGGTCGTCCTCGGCATGGGCCTCGGCTTCCTTTTGCATTTTCTCGACTTCCTCTTTGGAGAGGCCGCTTGAACCGGTGATGGAGATTTTTTGTTCCTTGCCAGTGCCAAGGTCTTTCGCGGAAACATTGAGGATGCCGTTTGCATCGATGTCAAAGGTGACCTCGATCTGTGGAACGCCCCGCTGGGCGGGCGGGATGCCGTCGAGGTGGAAGGTGCCAAGGTTTTTGTTGTCGCGGCTGAGCGGACGCTCCCCTTGAAGAACCTTGATTTCCACGCCTGGCTGGTTATCGGCGTAGGTCGAGAAGACGTTCGATTTCTTGGTTGGAATCGTGGTGTTGCGCGGGATCATCGGCGTGGCAATGCCTCCAGCGGTTTCGATCGCCAAGGTGAGTGGGGTCACATCGAGCAGAAGGACGTCCTTCACATCACCCTTCAAGACACCGCCTTGGATAGCTGCGCCGATGGCGACGACTTCATCCGGATTCACGCCCTTGTGAGGCTCTTTGCCGATCAGCTCGCGAGCGGTATTGACAACCTTTGGCATGCGGGTCATGCCGCCGACAAGGACGAGTTCATCGATGTCGGTTTTGCCCCACTTGGAGTCACTCAAACAATCCTTGACCGGCTTGATGGTGCGCTCGAAGAGGTCATCAGTAAGCTGCTCGAGCTTCGAGCGGGTGAGTTTCTTCTGAATGTGCTTTGGGCCGGTGGCGTCGGCGGTGATGAATGGAAGATTGATCTCGTATTCCTGCGTGGAGGAAAGGGTTATCTTGGCCTTCTCAGCCTCTTCTTTGATGCGCTGAACTGCATCAGGCTGCTTGGAGAGGTCGATGCCGGAGTCGTTTTTGAACTCGGCAATGATCCAATCCATGATGCGATTATCCCAATCGTCACCACCGAGGTGGGTATCTCCATTTGTGGCGCGGACTTCAAAGACGCCATCGCCGATTTCGAGGGCTGAAATGTCAAAGGTGCCACCTCCGAGGTCATAGACAGCAATTTTTTCGTCTGATTTCTTGTCGAGTCCGTAGGCCAGCGAGGCGGCGGTGGGCTCATTAATAATACGCTTGACTTCCAAGCCCGCAATTTTCCCTGCATCCTTCGTTGCATTACGCTGGGAATCATTAAAATAAGCTGGAACAGTAATGACCGCCTCGGTGATTTTTTCGCCTAACTTCGCCTCAGCGTCCGCTTTCAGCTTCGCTAAGATCATAGCGGAAATCTCTTGAGGGGAAAAGGTTTTTGGTTTTCCGTCGATTTCTACTTGGATGTGGGCGTCGCCATTAGCGGCCTTGGCGAGTTTATAGGGAACGCGGTGCTCTTCGGCGCGGGCCTCTTCATATTTCATTCCCATGAAACGCTTAACCGAAAAAATTGTGTTTGAGGGATTTGTAATCGCCTGCCGTTTTGCCGCTTGGCCAACGAGGCGTTCGCCGGATTTTGTGAAGGCGACAACAGATGGTGTGGTGCGCGCGCCTTCGGAGTTTTCCAGCACGACGGGTTCACCGGCTTCCATGACCGACATGCAGGAGTTAGTGGTTCCTAAATCAATTCCAAGAATTTTTCCCATAATATTTAAACGAGTGGCCTGCCTTAAGCAGGAGGTGGGCCGGGTTTTGTTGCAAAATTCTAAGTCTCTATATTAATGAGATATGAAGAATCATCGTAAAATTGAATCGTGCTAAGGGCTAAAAAGGCGACGATATGACTCATTCCGCCGCAATAAAAAGCGTCTTTGTGGCTCATGTTTGGCTCAATCGAGCGTTTGCCGATATCGCCTGATGCCAACCCAGAGGACCACGAGAGCAAAAAGAGCGATAGGCCACAGTTCGCGACCCAGGTCTTCAGAATCCATGCCTTTGAGCATAACCCCCCGGGCAATTCTCAAAAAATGGGTGATTGGCAGCGTTTCGCCAATGATCTGTGCCCAGAGAGGCATTCCCCTGAAGGGAAAAAGGTACCCAGACAGCATGACGGAAGGAAGGAAGATGAACGAGGACATTTGAATCGCCTGAAGCTGATTTTTTGCAAGGGTCGAAAAGGTGATCCCCAAGGCAAGGTTCGCGGCGATGAAAAATAGGGACGCGATTAAGAGGACCAGCAGGTTGCCATGGAAGGGAACATCAAACAGATAGCGAGCCGCCAGGAGAATCAGGGCGACTTGGATATAACCAACAAAAATGTAGGGGATGATTTTTCCAACAAGTACCTCCAAGGGATGCAGCGGCATGGCTAGGAGGTTTTCCATGGTGCCGCGTTCCGTTTCGCGGGTGATTGCCAAGCCGGTAATGAGAACGAGGGTCATCGTCAGTACGACCCCCATGAGGCCCGGGACGATGTTATAGTGTGTGATAGCTTCAGGGTTGTAAAGCGGGTGGACAAGGAGGTCGATTGCTGGAAAGGAGGTTGAAAGGTGGCTGAGAGGGCCTTTGAAGTCAGCCTGCATGGCAGTGTGGAGTACCCCGCCAAGTGCGGCGAGGCCACCGCTTGTGGCCGTTGGGTCGCTGGCATCGGCCTCGATGAGGATAGCTGGCCGTTCACCACGAAGCAGGTCACGGGAGAAGTTTTCAGGGATCGTTACAAGAAACTGCACTTGACCCTGCATGAGAAGGCGCCGTCCTTCATGAACGGTCTTCACTTGGCGCTCGAAATCAAAGTAGGTGCTGTTTTTAAGGCCTTGCAGAAGCGTTCGGCCTTGAGGGCCGGTGTCGGCAAGGAGAACCGCTGCGGGCATGTGACGTGGGTCGGTGTTGATAACGTAGCCGAACAATAGAAGCTGGAGGACGGGAATGCCGAGGATCATGGCAAAGGTCATCCGGTCACGTGCCATCTGGATGAATTCCTTCACAACCATGGCCTGGAGGCGTGCAATAGAGAGCTTGGGAGTCACAGGCTGCGGGGGGTCGAGCCGCGTGTAAGGTGGATGAAAGCCTCCTCAAGGCTGGTTTGCCCAAGGTGCCACTGATGAGGTTCAC